>SKVX01000547.1 GCA_007129225.1 Halomonas sp. | reverse complement strand
CTTTTTCGCGGGCTTCCTGCACCAGATCGGATAAGGTGGTTAAGGCCACCAGCTGGCGGGGGGTGAAGAGGTCGCCAAAGCTTTTCATACCGTACATGGGCGGCGAGAACCAGCGAGGGTTATCAGGCATTAATGCTTCTGGTTTCCATTCAGGCTGGGCTTGGTTAGCGACCTCTTCATGCAGGGCTTCTGGTGATAGGTAAACCCGACCCGATTTCCCTTCCGCAACAACAGCCATTAGCCTCTGATTCAAATTCCCCGCTTGTGCTTGCTCATAGATGTACTTGGGCTGTATCGGTGTATTTGAAAACAGACAGTTAAAATTTGCTCCACGACCTAGCTTAGTCCCCTGTTTCGCATCTTCGGGTGGTGCCCCGACTTTCACCGCAAACCGATATTGGTCGCCGTCAACCACAGGCTCCACATACGCACCCCTGCCTTTCTTGCTGGACAACAAAAAGCTCGATGCCAGCGGCACCTCCACATGGCTAAAGGCTGGGTTGGGACTCTTCACCGTTCTGGCCCACAGCCAGGCGATCACGGTCAGCTCTTCGCCTTGATAGGCCTTCAGGTCAGGCCGCTCGGCGACCATCTCCGGGGTGATTTTGATCTTGGGATAGAGGTGGCCAATGCGCTTGAAGGCCTCTTCGCGCATCCAGTGACCGTAGCGGCGCACGTCTTCGGCGAGGCCCTTGGCACCGCTCCAGTCCTCCATCAGCTTGGGCTGTTTGTCGCCTTCTGGCAGCGGGCCGACCGGCTTTTGCCCGGCGAACTTGGGCGGGATTTCGATCATCGCCTTGTTGATCATTACCGCCACCGGGTTCAGATCGCTGGCGTAGCTCTCCAACCCCAGCCGCTGGGCCTCTAAGGGTATGGCACCTCCCCCGGCAAAGGGGTCGTGAAAGGCGGGCAGCTTGTCCGGGTTGAATAGCTCGGCGGCCTGCGGGTGGTTACGGTTGAGGTGGCAGGTCTCGCGCCAGCTCTCCCAGATCGCCTCGCGGGCGCGGCTGAGCACCTCTTCGTTGTTGGTGTTCTCCCACTTCACCAGATCACGGATGATCTGGAACAGCTTCTCGCGTTTGATCTCGGCGTCTTTCTTGTTCACCCCAAAGCCGATTTCACGCTGATAACCCGGGTCGTTCACCAACTGGGCAAACAACACCGCTCGTGCAGCAGCCAAAGGCCGACGCGCCCACCACAGATGCAGGGTGCTGGGATGGCCGTGGCGGATCGACTTCTCTCTCGCCGCCGCGACGTTAATATCATCTAGCGGCAGCGCGACTTCGATCAGTTTTTTGGGGGATTTGATGGAGGTCATCTCTGCTCTGCTCCGGCAATCCGACATAAGATGTGCCGAATAGTGGTGATAAAGGGCTGATCAGCAACAGCCGCCAGCTCGGATTTGAGTAGCTGTTGCCACTCGTCGTCCGGAAAGTCATCGATCATGGACCACAGCTCTTCGGCCGTTTGCAAGTAGCCAGCCACAGCATCCTTTCGCATCTGCCGCAGAGGTCCGTAGTCAGCATCCAGGTTGAAGACTCTCAGCGTCTCACGCGCCCGTCGTTGCTGGGCCTCTGTGAGTCCTTGGCGAACCTGTATGGTGCCATCGTAGACAAAGACCAGGTAGTCGTCTGGATCATCCACATCGGGTTTCAACAGCTCAGCCGGATTGTACGAGCCGGCGAGGTGATCCTTGTTCTTGCCGCAGGTATCCATCCGATTGCAGGAGCCAAACAGGTTGTCCCACTGGAAGGTGACTTGGCTATTGCGGCTTCTCTGGATGAAATGCTCAATGTGGCGACGGTATTCGGGGGTCTCTGCCTCGCAGTAGGCGCAACGTTTGCCCTGCATAGCCTCCAGCGCCTGCCAGAGATGCGCACGGTGGTCATCTGTCACACTTCCCCAGTCATCACGCCCTGGTCGATACGCGCGCAGGCAGCCGGGCGCAGGGCCTCGGTCCAGTTTATGCACGGACACCCCTCACTATCACGCCTTTGCCGGCTTGCGCCGCTTGAGCGCCTGCAGGCGTATCAGGCGGTCGCACTCCAGCATAAGGGGATGGGTTGCACCGTAGTGCTGCTCTAGCTCCTCGCGCAACCGCCTGGCCTTGTCGCTGCGCTCTTCGTCCTGTTGAATCAATGCGTGATATTGGCTCAACTGCCGAGCAATCGCGATATCCGGCATGGGGTCGGTGCCCATGATGGCGGCCATCAGGTCGCTGCTGGTCGTTCCTTGCGTCTCCTGGCCAGCCTCATGGATCTGGACGCTCTGTTGCCCCAAAGACTCATCTCGCTCTGCGACGAGAATCCGTATGCTCTTGGCCGGTACCGTGCTGAGCACTTGCGGGCTGTGGGTAGTGACGATGAACTGAATCCGTGGAAACGCCTGCTGAAATTGTTCCAGCACCCTCTGCTGCCAGCGGGGGTGCAGGTGCATGTCCACCTCGTCAATCATCACCACGCCACTGGTTTCGAGAGCCGCCTTTTCACCCAGTTGTGGGTTGAGCTTGATGCAGCGATAGGCAATGTCACCGACCATGGCAAGCATGCTGCGGATACCGTCACTGAGTTGCTCAACATCGAGAATGCCCTGTTGGTCGTGGTGCAACACCAACGACTTCTCCCGGCTGACGCTGTATTCGAGCGTATGCCAACCAGTGACTGGCTTCAGGAAGGTGTCAATGGCCTGCTGCACAACGCGAATACGCTCCTGCGCTGCTCGCAGTTCTTCGGGGTCACTCCGCCCCTCCAATTCATGAAT
>SKVX01000316.1 GCA_007129225.1 Halomonas sp. | reverse complement strand
CTCACCTGGATCAACGACAGCTACTGTCGGCTGCTGGGCATCGAGGACCCTGCCAGCGCCATCGGTCGGCCGGTTGCCGAGGTCGTTCCCCATACGCGCATGCACGAAGTGGTGCGTAACGGCCGCCCTATCCTGCTCGATATCATGGAGTTCGAGGAGCACCAGCTGGTGGTGATGCGCCTGCCGCTGCATGACCGGGAGAGCGGCGAGGTCAGCGGCGCCGTGGCCTTCATCGTCTTCGACGACCTGGAACCCCTCACCCCGCTGATCGGCAAGTATCGACGCCTGCAGCAAGACCTGGCAGTGGCTCGGCGCGCCCTGGCCAAGCGTGGCGCTCGCTACGACATGGGTGACTTCATTGGCGCCAGCCCCTCCGTACTGGAGGTCAAGCGTCGCGCCCGGCTGGCCGCCGCACGCGGCACGCCGGTGCTGCTGCTGGGCGAGACGGGGACCGGCAAGGAGGTGCTGGCCCAGGCCATTCATGGCGCCTCGCCCCGCGGCGACCTGCCCTTCGTTGCCGTCAACGTGGCGGCCGTGCCCGAGAACCTGCTGGAAGCGGAGTTCTTCGGCGTCGTTCCGGGAGCCTTTACCGGCGCCGACCGGCGTCCCCGCCAGGGCAAGTTCCAGCTTGCCAATGGTGGCACCCTGTTCCTCGATGAAGTGGGCGACATGCCGCTGGCCGTTCAGGCCAAGCTGCTACGGGCCCTGCAGGAGGGCGAGGTGGAGCCGCTGGGCTCCAACGAGGTCAAGCGGGTGGATGTCCGCGTGATCGCCGCCACCAGCTGTGACCTGGAGGCCATGGTGTCCGAAGGCAGCTTCCGCTCCGACCTCTACTACCGGCTCAACGTGCTGCGCATTCGCGTGCCCCCACTGCGCGAGCGACTGGCGGACCTGGGTATCCTCTGTGAAACCATCCTCGGCAAGCTGGCCATGGAAAGTGGCGAGTCACGGGCCGAGATCACCGCCGAAGCGGTGGCGTTGCTGCACCAGCATGACTGGCCGGGCAATATTCGTGAGTTGCGCAATACCCTGGAGCAGACGCTGGCACTCAACGAAGCGTGCAGCGTGATCGACGTGCCTGAGCTCCTGGCAGCCCTTCCCTACCAACCTCGTGACCTGCAGCCCCGCACGGCAGTCGCCCCCATCCGGGCCCTGGCCGAGGTGGTGGCCGAAGCCGAGCGAACCGCCCTGCATAACGCCCTGGATGCGTGCCGCGGCAACAAGTCCCGAGCGGCCAGGCTACTGGGCATCCCGCGCTCGGTCCTCTACGAGAAGCTCGCCAGACTGTCCGCAAAACCAGACAGCTGACCGGATTCACAGACATAATTAACTGCGACAAAGGTCGACTATTGTCCAAATAGTCGGACACTTCATTATTCCAGCGACTTTCTATATCTACTAAGCCACTGTTTTAACAAGATTTCTCATACCTGGCATGAAGCATGCAACAACATGGGGCAAGCACCATCCCCAGGAGTCTGTCGAGGACAGACTCCTGGGTGGTGTCATAAAGCCGCCTGCCTGCGGCAAAGACAAGAAAACCATCGCAGACCAACAACGTTGTTCCACAGTCGTTGCACTGAAAAATAACGTACAAGGAGCCTTCATGCCGTTCATTCCGACTCTTGCCACTCGCATTCGCCCCGTCACTCTCGGCGTCGCCACCGCCACACTGCTGGCGAGCGCCACCCTGGCAAGCACCGCCAACGCCCAGGAGAGCGTGCGCTGGCAGGTACCCATCGCCTTCCCGTCACACCTGGTCGGCCTCAGCACCCCGGTGCGCTATCTCAGCGAAACGCTGGACGCGGTGTCCGGCGGCAATATCAATCTGCGTTACTACGAGCCGGGCGAGCTGATCCCGCCGTTCGAGATTCTCGATGCCGTCTCCGAAGGCCGCTATCCGGCCGGCTTCACCTGGGTCGGCTATGACCAGGGCAGCATCCCATCGCTGCCGCTGTTCGCCGGCGCCCCCTTCGGCATGGAGCCGCCCGCCTATCTGGCCTGGCACTATTTCGGCGGCGGTGCCGAGCTGCTCGAGGAGATCTACGAGCCGTACAACGTCAAGCCGCTGCTGTGCAGCATGATCGGCCCCGAGGCTGCCGGCTGGTTCGCGGAACCGCTTGAGGATCTGGAGCAGATCGACGGCCTGCGTATTCGCTTCGCCGGTATCGGCGGACGCGTCATGGAGCGCCTGGGCGCCTCGGTGACCATGATCCCCGGCGGCGAGCTCTACCAGGCCATGGAGCGTGGCACCATCGACGCCATGGAGTTCTCCGCTCCAGCCGTGGATCGCATCCTCGGTATGCAGGAGATCGTCAACAACTATGTACTGCCGGGCTGGCACCAGACCTTCACCACCGCCCACCTGCTGATCAACCAGGAGAGCTGGGATGCGCTGGAGCCACAAACCCGCGCTACCATCGACATGGGCTGCCGTGCCGCCACGCTCTTTGGTTACTCCGAAAGCGAGATGGAAAACCCCAAGGCCCTGCGTGACTTCGAAGAAGAAGGCGTCAACGCCCAGGTGCTGTCCGACGAAATTCTCGGAGAGCTGCGCCGCGTGACCAACGAGGTCCAGGCCGAGATCGCCGCCGAAGACGAGATGTTCGGTCGCGTCCTGGAGAGTCAGCAGGAGTTCATGAAGGTCCACGGCAACTGGCACGTCAAGGGCCACCTGCCGCGCTCCTACTACGCGCCGGAAGAGATCGGCCAGCAGTAAGCTGTCCGGTACCTGCCTGCAGTTTGCCGGCCGCCGCCTCCGGGCGG
>SKVX01000297.1 GCA_007129225.1 Halomonas sp. | reverse complement strand
GCGCCGGCTGCGGGCTCTCCGCTACCGCCGGCTCATAGGCGAACAACGGCGCATGGACCTTGGCGATCTCGCCCTTGGGAACGTACAGCTTGCTGACACGCCCCGCCTCCGGTGCGGTGATCTCCACCAGCGCCTTGTCGGTCATCACATCGACCAGGGGCTGGTCCTCCTCGATATGCTCCCCCTCGGCGACTCGCCACTCCACCACTTCGCACTCGACGATGCCCTCGCCGATATCCGGCAGGATGAAGTCCGTCGCAGCAGCGGGAGCCGAGGCGGATGGGGAGCCTGGCGGGGTCGACGTGGGTGCAGGGGCAGGCTCTGCCGTCACCGTTGCCTCCGGGGCTGCGCTCGCCTGGCCGCGGTCACTGCCCTCTTCTGCCTCGCTTTCATAGGCGAACAGCGGGGAGTGGACCTTGGCGATCTCACCCTTGGGCACGTACAGCTTCGTGACTCGCCCGGCTTCCGGGGCGGTGATCTCCACCAGCGCCTTGTCGGTCATTACCTCGACCACCGGCTGGTCTTCCTCGATGACGTCGCCTTCGCTGACACGCCATTCCACGATCTCGCATTCCACGATACCTTCACCGATATCGGGCAGCATGAAGTCACTCATCTTGCATCTCCTGTCCTGATATCGATCGTCAGAAATCCACGCTGGCCCGGATGGCCTCGTAGATCTTGAGGTGGTCCGGCATGTACTCCTTCTCCAGCGTCAGCGGGAAAGGGGTATCCATGCCGGTCACCCGTTCGATGGGCGATTCCAGGTACAGGAAGCAGCGCTCCTGTATGGTGGCGGCGATTTCACTGGCAAAGCCGCCGGTACGCGTCGCCTCATGGCTGATCACCAGGCGCCCGGTCTTGAGAACCGACTCGACGACCGAGTCCTCGTCCCAGGGCAGGATGGAGCGCAGGTCGATGATCTCGCAAGAAATGCCGGACTTCTCGGCCATCTCCACCGCCTTCTCGATCAGTTCCATCTGGGCCCCCCAGCCCAGTACCGTGACGTCGGTTCCCTCCTTGGTCACCTCCGCCTCACCGATGGGCAACTGGTAGTCATTCTCCGGCACCTCGCCGGTGGATGCACGATAGAGCCGCTTGGGCTCGAAGAAGATCACCGGATCGGGATCGCGTATGGCCGCGAGCAGCAGTCCCTTGGCCTGGTAGGGATTGCGCGGCACCACGACCTTCAGCCCCGGCGTGTGGGCGAAATAGGCCTCGGGCGACTGGGAGTGGTAGAGCCCTCCCGAAATGCCGCCGCCGTAGGGCGTGCGGATCGTCAGGCCGCCCACGTTGAACAGGTCACCGGAGCGGTAGCGGAACTTGGCCGTCTCGTTGACGATCTGGTCGAAGGCCGGAAAGATGTAGTCGGCAAACTGGATCTCGGCCACCGGCACCGATCCCTGGGCCGCCAGACCATTGGCGAAGCCGATAATCCCCTGCTCCACCAGCGGGGTATTGAAGCAGCGGGCGCGGCCGTACTTCTCCTGCAGGTTGCTGGTGGCGCGGAACACCCCGCCAAAGACCCCCACGTCTTCGCCGAAACAGAGGACCTTGTCATCCTCGGCCATGGCGATGTCCAGGGCATTGTTGATCGCCTGCAGCATGTTCATCTTCGGCATCTCAGGCTCCTTCCTGGTCGTCGCTGACCTTGGCGGCATCGCTGGACACGCTGACGTCCGGGTCGAGTGATCTCGCCCCCTTCGGGTAAGCGTCCGGGTACTTGCGAATGTGGGTCTTGAGCGCATCCAGCTGGCGCTGCAGCGCCGGCGTGACGTCGGCGTAGACATCGGTGACGAGGCTTTCCAGCGGCGGTGGCGGCCGCTTTTCGGCGCGTTTCATGGTCTCGAGCACCTCGCGACGCAGGCTCTCCTGCAGGGTCTTCTCTTCTTCTTCGCTCCACCACTCACGGTCGAGAAGCCAGCGCTGCATGCGCAGGATGGGATCCTTCTCCCGCCAGGCCTCCTCCTCCTTGCGCGAACGGTAGCCGGAAGGGTCGTCCGAGGAGGAGTGGGCCGCCAGGCGATAGGTCATGGCCTCGATCAGTACCGGTTCGTTCTGCTCCACGGCGATGCGACGTGCCTCCTGGGTGGCGCGATAGACCGCCAGGATATCGTTACCGTCGACGCGGATGACATGCATGCGGTAGCCGAAGGCGCGCGGCGCAATGCCGTCGGCGGCGAACTGCTCGGTGGCCGGAGTGGAGATCGCATAGCCGTTGTTGCGGCAGAAGAAGATCACCGGCACCTTGTGCACCGACGCCATGTTGAGAGCCGCGTGGAAGTCGCCCTCGGAAGCCGCGCCCTCACCGAAGAAAGTGATGGTGCAGTGCCCCTCCCCGGCCATCTTCTGGCCGTAGGCGTAGCCGGTGGCCTGGGGAATCTGCGTCGCCAGCGGCGAGGAGATGGTCATGTAGTGCAGCTTTCGAGAGCCGTAGTGGATCGGCATCTGCCGGCCCTTGCCGTAGTCGAGCTCGTTACCGAACAGCTGGTTCATGAATTCGTCGTAGGTGAAGCCGCGATAGGCCAGTGCACCCTGCTCGCGATACTGGGCCATGATCATGTCGGCATCGTCCAGTGCCGCCGCGGCACCGATGACCGCCGCCTCTTCGCCCGTGCACTGCATGTAGAAGGAGAGCCGCCCCTGGCGTTGGGCCGCCAGCATGCGCTCGTCGAGCACGCGGGTCACGAGCATGGCGCGGTAGATCTTGAGCGCCTTCTCCTTGTCGAGCTCGGGGGCCTCGGCGCCTTCGAACAGCGTGCCGTCCTGCTG
>SKVX01000021.1 GCA_007129225.1 Halomonas sp. | reverse complement strand
TCGCGTTGCTGGATCCTGCCCGTTGGAGCCAGCTGCGTTAAATCAAAAAACGGACCTAAGCATGTAGAGCCGAAGAGCGAGTACCGGCGGACGCGGGTTCAATTCCCGCCGCCTCCACCAATTAGCTAGACGAATCAAGCACCTACGGGTGCTTTTTTCGTTTATCGGCCCCCCTTTCAGCCCTCCCCGATTTCCTTTCGGCAGGCCGTGGTCATGCTTATCAGCAGTTGCATGATCACACGCGTTCCTGCCTCAGCATCTTCCGCCGTGATGGCTTCGTCGGGATGGTGGCTCAGCCCATCCCTGCAGCGGAGAAACAGCATGCCGATATCGGTCAGGGCATGCATTGCCAGGCCGTCATGACCGGCCCCGCTGAACAGGCGGCGACTCGGCTGCCCCTCCTCCTTGCATGCCTGCTCCAGCGCCTGGATCAGCCACTCAGCGCACGCGACTCCCTCAGCCTCGTAATCCATGCAGGTGGTCATTTCCAGCCTGCGCTCCTTGGCGATGCCAGACAGGCCGGCAAGGAGCTCGCGACGGCCGGCAAGGCGCCTTTCGGGGTCCGGTGAGCGCAGCTCCAGCGTGAACTCGACCTCAGACGGTATGACGTTAACCGCGCCGGGCCGCACGGTAAGCTGCCCGATCACACCGACCAGACTGTCCAGGCGGCGAAGCAGGCTGTCGGCTTCCAACACCATCGCCGAGGCGCCCACCAGCGCATCACGGCGACCTTCCATGGGAGTTGTCCCGGCATGACCCGCCTTGCCGGACACCTTCACGCGGTGCCGCTCGATGCCCGTCAGGGCCGTCACCACGCCCAGCGCCAATCCCTCATTCTCGAGCACCGGGCCCTGCTCGATATGCACCTCGACATAGCCCAGCACGCGCTCGGGATCGCGTCTCACCTCTGCCAGACGTGACGTATCGGCCCCGAGATACGCCAACGCCTCACGCAGCGTCTTGCCCCCCTTGTCCTCTCCTTCCAACACCTTAGGATCCAGGGTGCCGGCGAGTGCCCGGCTGCCCACCAGGGTGGATGGGAAACGCACGCCCTCCTCGTCGCCAAAGGCCACCACCTGCACCGCACAGCTGGGTTCGCGGCCCTGTTCGCGTAGTGCCTCGAGCGCCAGCAAGGGCATGGCAACGCCCAGCATACCGTCATACTTACCCCCCTCGATCACCGAATCCTGGTGAGAACCAAGAATAAGTGCAGGCTCCCCAGCGAGGGCTCGGGGACATCTCCCCACCAAATTGCCCACGGCATCCAGCTCCGGCTCGAGGCCGGCGAGGCGCATCCATGATGACAGCAGAGGAAGCAATCGGCGGTGCTCCTCGCCGGCGAAGAGTCGTGTAACACCTTGGCCTGGCAACGAATAGACGGCCGCCTCATCGAGCCGCTCCATCAGGCGTCGCCCCAGGTCATCGGCAGAGCGGGAAAGGGTCATGGCAATGCTCCTTTAGGTGATCTCAACGTGTCGACGCTAATGACGATGGGGGTCGGTAGCATCCGGCAAACGTGCAAGAAAGGCCTGAAAATCCCGGTCCTCACGAATGCGCTGATGAAGGCGCGACAGCGCCAGCACGGCGTCCGCAGCGTCATCAATGCGCAAGTCATAGGGCACACCGCCGGGGGGCCTGACTTTCAAGGCGGCCGAGACGGCACCTCGCTGATCGCCCCCTTCGGCCTGGCCTGCAGCCAGCGTGGCCAGAAGCGCCTCGGCCAGCGGGTCGCCCCGGGACCGGGCCTCGTGGAAGGCGGCGACCATGGCGGGCACTACCCGGTCGCTGGCCAGCATGTTACCGGCCACTACCAGCCCCTCAGCCAGATGCATATCCATGAACGGCACGTTGCGCTCACCGGTCCAGCCGGCAACGTGCCCTTGAGTATTCATCAGCGCCAGCTGCCGCCAGGCCGCCCCCCGGTCGGCCTGGCGCAGGGTCGCCACCGCCGTGGTTACCGGCTCTCCTTCAGCCAGGTGCGCCAGACCCTGTTCGGCGGCCAGCACATGAGTGCTGTACCCCTGGGTAATGGCGGCCCCCACGCCAGGCAGCAAGTGAGGCACGAAGCCACCGACCCCGGGGCTTCCGGTAGCGCAGGCAACCCCCAGGCAGCCATCGTTGGGATCCAGGGCAATCAGGCTGAAGGTCATGGGGCTCTCCGTGTTTCCCCCTGTGCTTGCATGGCAGGCATCTCTGTGCCATACATTATGGGGAATAATTTATCATGATAAATACAAGCTCGCTTCAGCGTAGCCGCTCTCGCTCACCGATGGCAACTCGCCAGTGAACAACCACAACACTCATTCGGAGAGGCAAGACATGACACCCAAACATTCAAGGGCACGCCGCTGGCTGCTCCCTGCTCTGGCCACGACCGTATTCACCGCCGCCGGAAGCGCAGTGGCCCAGACGCCCCCCAATGTGCTGATCGTGGGGCAGATCGCCGAACCCAAGGCGCTCGACCCGGCTCAGGTCACCGCGGTCAATGATTTCCGCATCATGATGAACCTCTACGACGGCCTGGTGCGCTACGCCGATGGCACCCTGGAGGTCGAACCCTCCCTGGCCAGCGAGTGGACGATCAGCGACGACGGCACCGTCTATACCTTCACCCTGCGCGACGACGTCACCTTCCATGACGGCAGCAAATTCAACGCCGAGGCGGTGGTGTTCAACTTCGAGCGCATGCTCGACGAGGAGCACCCCTTCCACGATTCTGGCCCCTTCCCGCTGGCATTCTTCTGCGGTGCCATCGAGTCGGTCGAGGCCACGAGC
>SKVX01000506.1 GCA_007129225.1 Halomonas sp. | reverse complement strand
CCAGCGTCACCGGCCCGTCCCTGAAGCGGGCGATGCGGATCTTGGGCCCCTGCAGGTCGCCCAGGGCGGCCACGGCCCTGCCCAGGCGGTCGGCGATCTCGCGCACGCGCTGGAGGCGGCGGCGGTGGTCGTCCGGCGAGCCGTGGGAGAAGTTGAGGCGCACCACGTCGACGCCGGCGGCAAGCATGGCCTCCAGCACGCCCTCGCGGTCGCTGGCCGGCCCCAGGGTGGCGACGATCTTGGTGCGGCGGATGGGGGGGCGAGGTTGGCTGTGGAGCATGGAGAGTCCTCCTTGTGGCGACGCCGGTAGTTAGCAGGATGTCACCACCTTAGCGGCGCGTGCGTAATATTACTACAATATTTTCCGACTCCCCAAGGCCTGCTGCGAATGCATGAAGGCCCTTTCCACCTCAAGTTTATGCCGATTTTGCGGTGCAGCGAGAAGAGGATTCCGAGGGGTGTCTCCAAAAGTGTTGTAATATTACCAAAAAAACTTGAGACTCAATGCCAATTGCACCACATTAAAATAATTGCTACCCACTCCCGGGAGGAAGATGCCATGACACTCAAGGTTGCCATCAACGGCTTCGGCCGCATCGGTCGGAACGTGCTGCGCGCGCTCTACGAAAACGGCTATCGCAATCGCGTTCAGGTGGTTGCCATCAATGATCTGGGCGCCCCGTCGCTCAATGCCCACCTGCTGCGCCACGACACCGTGCATGGCCATTTTCCGTTCACCGTGGAACACGACGACGAGACCCTGACCGTGGACGGGGATCGCATTGCGATCCTGTCGGAGCGCGATCCGTCGGCCCTGCCCTGGAAAACCCTGGATGTCGATCTGGTCATGGAGTGCACCGGGCTGTTCACCAAGCGTGAAGCAGCAGCGAGGCACCTGGCCGCAGGCGCCGGTCGTGTGTTGATCTCGGCGCCGAGCCCCGATGCCGACGCTACCATCGTCTACGGCGTCAACGAGGACGTACTCAAGCCCGAGCACAAGGTGGTCTCCAACGCCTCCTGCACCACCAACTGCCTGGCACCGATCGCCCAGGCGCTCAACGAGTCGGTGGGTATCGAGAACGGCCTGATGACCACGGTGCACGCCTACACCAACGATCAGAACCTCTCCGACGTCTATCACAGCGACCCCTACCGGGCCCGCAGCGCCACCCATTCGATGATCCCCACCAAGACCGGGGCCGCCGCCGCGGTAGGCCTGGTGCTACCGGAGCTGGCCGGCAAGTTCGACGGCCTGGCGGTGCGCGTGCCGGTGATCAACGTCTCGCTGGTGGACCTGGTGTTCACCGCCGGCCGTGACACCACCAAGGAAGAGATCAACGCCATCGTCGCCAAGGCGGCGGAGGCCTCACCGGTGCTGGCGGTCAACGCCCAGCCGCTGGTCTCCATCGACTTCAACCACGACCCTAACTCCTCGACCTTCGACGCCAACCACACCCGGGTGAACGGCCGCCTGGTCAAGGTAATGGCCTGGTATGACAACGAATGGGGCTTCTCCAACCGCATGCTCGACACCGCCCTGGCCATGCAGGCGGCGAGTGATGCCAAGCGGCACGCCGCCTGATGCAGTGACTTGACCGGTGGCCGACATGGCCCGAGATCCAACGCTGGGATGGGAGACCGTCCCGGCGTTCGCTTATTCGGGAGCCGGCAGTCCCGTCAGCGTCTTATCGGCGTAGTGTTCCAGGGAGGTGGTCAACTCCGACTCCATGGCCTTGGCAATATGGTCCCGGGCCCCTTGGCGAAGCCACTCATGCCGCGGGCCGGTGGCCTTGGACTTTGGCTGTGATACCGCACGGTGGATAGAATTCCGGTAGGGTCATCCTATGTTGACAGGCTCCGCCCTCTCGACTGCCCCTCATACACAAGATCTGGGCTTAACTCCGCGATACACTGTAGGCAGGCAATACAGCATAGGGGGCACTTCCATGAGTCATCGCTTCATCGAGGTCACCACCACCTATCCGACGACCGAGGAGGAGTACATCCTGCTGCTGCAGATCGAGCAGATCGTGCACTTCCGTCCAGAAGCCGAGGCGGAGAACGAGCCTCGCCACGAACCGGGCGCCGTCGTCACCCTGACCAATGGCGAAGAGCTGATCCTCAAGACTCCCTTCAAGAAGCTGGTTCGGGAGCTGGAGGAAGTGAAGATGATTCTCCGACCCTGAGGCGCCGATGACGGTGAGCCACAAGGTTGGGCGTCGGGGGCAGGAGGCGATCCTCTGCCGCCTGTGAGGGCGCGGGCGAGTTTCCGTGCACGCCAAAGGGGATATCTGCGCCTTCCGGCCCCGCGACAGGATCGCGACCGAAGAAAACACTGTCGGAATTAAGGGGTGCGACCGCAGTCGTGCCAAGGGCTTACCGCACACCACGGCTTGCCGTGAGAGAGGTGACCGCCGCCATGGCCATCGTCGGCGTGCAACTGGTGGGTGTCGGCGCCGGGCGACCACCGTGGCGTAGCGGTAGGGCGAACTCTATACGCTCCCGTCTAAAGCCCCGCCCGTTTCACGCCTGTCTGCGATGAACCTTATTTTTCGGCTTGCAGCAATACCTTGACACATTCGGGATTTACCCCCTGTGCGCTTTACTCCGGAATATGCCAGGTCTCTGGGCACTCCTCAGTGCGGAACAGCCGCTGCGTGGTCGTGGTGTTGCGCCGCTCGGCAAGGATCTCGCGGCCTTCGCTGAGCTGCTCCAGCAGCGATTCGTGGGGGTGTCTCACGGTGAGCAGTGCCAGGTCATCCTGGCGTTCGAGGGAAT
>SKVX01000361.1 GCA_007129225.1 Halomonas sp. | reverse complement strand
TTGATATTCATGCCATCCGAGCCGCACACCCCTTCACGGCAGGAGCGCCGGTAAGCCAGGGTGGTATCCTGCTGCTTGAGGTGCTCTAGCACGTCGAGCACCATCGCCTTGCGGAAGCGTTCCTCGACCTCCAGCGTTTCCATCCGCGGTAGATCATCCTGCTCGGGGTGGTAGCGATAGAGCCGTACCTTGATCATGGGCTGGCCTGTTTTCACCGGGTGGAAACCTTCACTCGCGCCAGTAGTCATTGGTCGCAGCGACGGTCTGGAAATGCGGGGCTATCACCTGCGAGATGGCGGCACCGGCATTCCTGGACAGGAGAAGCTGTCGTTGAGTGAACAGCATGGCTCGCTCCTGAAGCGGGATGATGGGAGAGGCCACCATGGCAGCCTCTCCCACTCCATAAGATGCATACCTAATGCATCTTAAAGACTAGATGCTGGCGCAGCCTCGTCAAGGGGAGAACTCACTCCGCTGTCTGGAGATGCGACAGAGCCTCTGCCGTCGGTGCCTGGCGTATCCACCCCCAGTCGTCGAACAGCACGTAGAGCGCCGGGATCACCAGGAGTACCAGCACGGTGGCGCTGAGCAGTCCGAACACCACCGAAATCACCAGCGGCTTGATGGCCGCCGCCTGGGTGCTGGTTTCGGCCAGCAGCGGCAGCAGGCCGGCGATGGTGGTGGTGGACGAGATCAGGATGGCGCGCAGCCTGTCGCGACTAGCCTGGCCGGCGGCTGCTACGGCATCCAGCCCGCTCTCGCGATGGGTCTTGATGAAATGGATCAGCAGGATGGCGTTGTTGACCACAATGCCGGCCAGCGATGCCGCACCGATCAATGACGGCATGGAGAGGTAATAGCCCATCAGCACATGCCCCCAGATCGCACCGATGAAGGCCAATGGAATCGCGAGCATCACGATAAGCGGCTCGACATAGCTGCGAAACTGAAAGGAGAGGATCACGAAGATGCCCACCAGACCGATCAGCAGACCGCGGCCGATGGAGCCGCCGGTCTCGGCGGAGCTGGCTACCTGGCCCTCCAAGGAGAGCTCCACCTCAGGATGACGCTCGCGGAACTCGTTCAGCCAGCCGCTGCCGACGAGATCCTCGACGATGGCCTGACCGCTGGCCTGACGCGCATCCACGTTGGCCTCCACGGTGACGGTACGCCGCCCATCGATGCGGGTGATACGCGCCCAGTCGCGCCGCTCCTCCGCGTTGGCAACGACCTCCAGTGGCACCCGCCGTCCATCCGGCAAGGCGATGGTCATGTCGGCCAAGGCGTCCAGAGAAGTCCTGTCAGCTTCGGCCAGACGAATCAGCACCTCGATCTCCTGATCGCCGATGCGCTGGGTGTCGGCGATCTCTCCCAGCAGCGCCGCGCGCAGTTGGCCGGCCACCTCTTCGGCGGTGAGCCCCAGGCCGTGAGCGCCCTCAGCAATAGAGAAGGTCAGTTGAGGCTTGCCCAAGCGCAGATCGTCGATGACGTTGTAAACGGCCGCGTAGTTCTCGAGATGCACGCCCAGCTCCAGCGCTGCCGACTTCATGGCCTCCAGGTTCTCTCCGGCCAGCCGCACCTCCACCGGCACGCCGGCAGGGCCGAAGCCAGGCTCCTGGATGATCAATCGCTGAAGGCCCTCGATCTCACCGATAGCCTCACGCCAGGCAGCGGTCAGCTCGTCCAGGGTCACCCGGCGACGCTCGGCGGTCAGCAGGTCGACGATGACGGTAGCCACATGGGGACCTGTTTCCCGGGCGCTGGGATTGTGGTTGAAGCGCACCTGAATCGCCTCGACCAGAGGGGCACCGCCTGGCTGCTCAGGCGAGTAACGCGTATCGAGTTCGCGTATCGCCGCTTCGACCCGCTCGGCCACCGCCTCGGTGCGCGGCAGTGGCGTGCCCTGAGGCATCAGGATACGGGCCTCCAGTACATCGCCATCGATATCCGGCATCGCCTCACTGCCCACATGCCCCCCGGCCATGAAACCGGCCGATGCCAGAATCACCGTGAAGACAAGGCCCAATACCGCATGGCGAAATCGTATCGCCCGATCGGCCAGCCGCCCGACTGCCTCGCGGAACCCGGCGAAGCGTCTCTCGAAGGCGGCCCGAAAGCGGGAGTCGTGGCCCTCGGCCAGTGTCCCCACGCTGCCCTTGAGACTGCCCTTGAGATGGTGGGGCAGGATCCAGAACGCCTCGACGAGGCTCGCCGCCAGGGCGGCGATCAGCACCACCGGCAGCACCTGCAGCACCGCTCCCAGCTCGCCGGCCAGAAAGGAGAGCGGGGCGAACACCGCCACCGTGGTGAGAAAGGAGGAGAGTACCCCCGGGAGCACCTGCCGCGTACCCGCCACCACTGCCTCCAGCGGCGTGGTGGCCTTCAGGGCGTGGGCGGCGATATTATCGGTGATCACGATGGCATCATCCATGACGATACCGATGGACATCAGCAGCGCTACCAGGGTGATCATGTTCATCGACAGCCCGGTCAGGGCCATGACGATAAAGGCCCCCATGAAGGCGGCCGGCAGCCCCAGCACCGCCCACAGCGCCAGCCGCGGGCGGAAGAAGAGGCTCATCACCAGCACGACCAGCACCAGCCCCATCAGGCCGTTGTTCACCAGCATCTGCAGGCGGTCGCGGACGATACTGGTCGCATCCTGGGTCAGCGTCAGCGAGACACCGCCGTCAAAGCGACGACGCTCCGCTTCGAGTAGTGCGTCAAGACGCTCCTTGACCGTCAGGGCATCGTCGCGCAGCGCCTTGCTCACCTCCA
>SKVX01000280.1 GCA_007129225.1 Halomonas sp. | reverse complement strand
TGGGTGAGCGCATCTGGGGCTGGCCCGGCCATGTCATCGATATCCTGGCGGTATTTGCCACCCTTTTCGGCCTGGCGACGTCGCTGGGCCTCGGCGCGTCACAGGCAGCCGCCGGTCTCAGCCACCTGTTCGGCATCCCGGACGGTAACTTGACCATGATGCTGCTGATCGTCGGCATCACGCTGATCGCCATCCTCTCCATCATTGCCGGTGTGGACAAGGGGGTGAAACGGCTTTCCCAGCTCAACATGGTGCTGGCCTTCCTGCTGCTCGCCTTTGTCATCGTGGTCGGACCCACGCTGGTGATCATGACCGGCTTCTTCGATAACCTGCTGGCCTATGTCACCTACCTGCCGGCTCTCTCCAACCCGTTCGGCCGCGAGGATGCCAACTTCAGCCAGGGCTGGACCGCCTTCTACTGGGCCTGGTGGATCTCCTGGTCACCGTTCGTCGGCATGTTCATCGCCCGGATCAGTCGTGGCCGCACGGTGCGCGAGTTCCTCATCGCCGTGCTGCTGGTGCCGTCGCTGGTCTCGGTACTGTGGATGTCCGCCTTCGGTGGTACCGGTATCCACCAGCTGGTATCGGCAGGGTTTGAAGGCGTCGGGAATGCCGCGCTCGAACTGCAGCTGTTCGTGATGCTCGCCCAACTGCCGCTGGCTGCCATCACCTCTTCCATCGGCATCGTGCTGGTCGTGGTGTTCTTCATCACCTCGTCGGACTCCGGCTCACTGGTCATCGATACCATCACCGCCGGCGGCAAGGTCAACGCCCCCAGACCCCAGCGTGTCTTCTGGGCCACGGTGGAGGGCTTGATCGCCATCGCCCTGCTGCTCGGCGGTGGACTCGCGGCACTCCAGGCCATGGCGGTCTCCACCGGCCTGCCCTTCACCCTGGTTCTGCTGGTGGGCTGCTACTCCATCGTCAAGGGGTTGATGAGCGAGCCCCGTGGGAGGCCAGTTCTCACGCCCACCACCGGCTAACCTGTCGACCCAGGGAGGTCTACGGGCCTCCGTGAGCAAGAGGGCATCAACGAGAAGCGCCCCGCATGCGGGGCGCTTCGCTGTCCTATGGTGACCCTCTGAAATGACTGGCCGAGGCGTGTCGTTGCAGAGGGCTAGAAATCGACGACCACATTACCCTTGGGCGTACTGCAGCACGAAAGAATATAGCCTTCGGCAACATCCTCGTCGGTGATGCCGCCGTTGTGCTCCATGTCCACCTCACCGGAAGCCAACGGCACGCGGCAGGTGCCACAGATCCCCATGCCGCAGGCCTTGGGGATGTGCAGCCCGAGCTTGGCGGCAGCGGAGTGCACCGTCTCGCCCGGCTGAATGCGCACGCTCTTGCCGGAGGTGCTGAACTCCACACTGAGCATGTCGGCGAGATCGACCTCCTCCGCCTCTGCCTCGGCCTGTTCAGCCAGTTCCAACACGTCCTCACGCACATCCAGCGGTGTGGCGCCGAAGGACTCCTCATGATAGTGGCTCATGTCGAAGCCGTTATCGCGCAGGATGCGCTTGATCGCGTTCATGTAGGGCGTGGGGCCGCAGCAGAAGATCTCCCGCTCCAAAAAATCGGGTGCCATCAGCTCCAGCATCGGCTGGGTCAGATACCCGCGATAGCCGGCCCAGGCCTCGCCGATGTCATCCTTTTGCTCGCAAACGATATGCAGCTTGAACTCGGGGATTCGCGAAAACATGTGCACCAGTTCGCGATGATAGATGACATCGCGCGGAGCACGTGCACTGTGGATGAACTCGACGTCGACGCTGGCGTTGGTGTCGAACAACCAGCGGGTCATCGACATCAGCGGCGTAATGCCCACGCCACCGGAAAGGAACAGCACTTTGTCGGCGGGAAAGTCGATCGAGTTGAAGTTACCCACCGGACCGTGCACCGCCAGTTCATCGCCGACCTTCATGTTGTCATGCAGCCAGTTGGACACCCGGCCACCCGACACACGCTTGACGGTGATCGAGAAGCTGTAGGGAACCGATGGCGAACTGGAGATGGTGTAGGAGCGCATGACCGATTCACCATCGATCCCCAGCTCCAGTGTCACGAACTGCCCCGGCTTGAAGAAGAACAGCACCGGCTGCTCTGCCATGAAGCAGAAGGTGCGCACATCCCAGGTCTCCTGGATCACCTTGACGCAGCGCACCATGTGGCGGCCATTGGTCCATGTCTGGGTAGTGACAGGATTGAGGAAGTTCATTGTCATCGCGCGTCTCGCCAAGGGAAAGCAAGGAGGTTTGACCAGCCGTTCAATGGCTGGTGCGTTGTTTGAGGACATTTTGAGGGGTGGGAGACTTCCTCCATTGTTCTGCCAGCGACGTCGACTTGCCTGAAGGGACCAGCGGGGTAAGTCAACGAGCAGGCCCGGGTCGTAACCACGCCTGTCTGCGTCGCTGCGAGGCATGGCCCTGTCTCGACCCTGGATCACACTCCGCTTGCCACCGCTGGTTCCACAAGGCCTCGGATGACGCGAAACCCCGTGAAAGAAAGATAAAAGGATGTCTCTTCATGTCCACTGCCACCCCTTCTCAGCTCGACGACCCTCTCGCCGAGATTCGACACGATATCGCCTCCCGTCTCGGCAATCGAAAACCCGGCTTCTCGCTGGAGCAACCGTTCTACAACGATGGTCGGCTGTTTGCACTCGACATGGAGACGATCTTCGAAAGGGAGTGGCTGTTCGCCGGCATGAGCTGTGAGATTCCGGCCAAGGGGAATTACCTCACCCTCGACGTGGGGGACAACCCCATCATCATCGTACGTGGC
>SKVX01000517.1 GCA_007129225.1 Halomonas sp. | reverse complement strand
GGGCCGCCCTGCTGACCCGGGAAGACCGCGCCGTTGAGCTTCTTGTAGAGATCCGCATCGCCGTGGGCGGAGAGGATCAGGCCGCCACGGGGGCCACGCAGGGTCTTGTGGGTGGTGGTGGTGACCACGTGGGCATGGGGGATCGGGCTCGGGTAGTGGCCGGCGGCGATGAGGCCTGCCACGTGGGCCATATCGACCATGAACCAGGCGCCCACCTCGTCGGCGATGGCGCGAAAGCGGCGCCAGTCCACTACACGGGAGTAAGCGGAGAAGCCGGCTATGATCAGCTTGGGCTTGTGGCTGCGCGCCAGGCGCTCGACCTCCTCGTAGTCGATCTCGCCGGTCTCGGGGTTCAGGCCGTACTGCACCGCGTGGTAGTGCTTGCCGGAGAAGTTCGGCGCCGCGCCGTGGGTCAGGTGGCCGCCGTGGGCCAGGCTCATACCGAGGATGGTGTCCCCCGGCTTGACCAGCGCCATGAAGGCCGCGGCGTTGGCCTGGGCCCCGGAGTGGGGCTGGACGTTGGCGTAGTCGGCGCCGAAGAGGTCGCAGGCCCGGTCGATGGCCAGTTGCTCGACCACGTCGACGTGCTCGCAGCCGCCGTAGTAGCGCTTGCCCGGATAGCCCTCGGCGTACTTGTTGGTCAACTGGGTGCCCTGGGCCTCCATGACCGCACGGCTCGCGTAGTTCTCGGAGGCGATCAGCTCGACGTGGGCCTCCTGGCGGACCACCTCGTCGGCAATGGCTGCGGCAATCTGGGGATCGAAGGTGGTGAGGCCAACCTGGTTCATGACTGACTCCTGTTGTTATCGGTACTGAGCAGGATGTGTCTTCGAATCTATCGGCAACCTGCCTGCATGAAAAATTTGAAATCCTTATGCGCCGATAATCAGCGCGCAGGGTATTCGGCTCATGCTGCGATTAAAGGCCTGTGGGAGAGAGAAAGATTGAATAAATGCGACAGACTCCCTGAACGCGCGAGCCGATCCAGAGGGTGAGCATCGTCGTATCGCCAGACAGGGCATTGCTTGGGGAGAATCGGTTGATGCCGCATGAGCCGGGCGAAGGGAGAAGGCGGCTCAGAGTGCCGGGCGGCCCTCGACATGCAGGAAGAAGGGGTCGACCTTGTCACCGCCGGGCTCGCTGGCACGCTTGCGCATCTGTGATGGTGTCATGCCGAAGGCGCTACGGAAGTGGCGGGAAAAGTGCGGCGTATCGGCGAAACCGCAGCGCTCGCCGATCTCGGTGATGCTCTTGCCGGTGTAGTGCAGCAGCCAGAGCCCGTAGCGCAGGCGCAGGTCGCGGGCAAACTTCTGGGGGCCGACGCCCAGCACCTCGCGGAAGCGACGCTCCAGGTTGCGACGCGACGTCCCGACGCGCTCTGCGAGCACCTCCATCGAGATCGCTTCACCCAGGTGCTGCTCGAGCAGGGCGATGGAGCGACGCACCAGGCGATCCTCGACCTTGCCGAACACCACCGGCTGCGGTTGCGCATGGACCCCGGTGCGCGCTTCGTCGAGCTGCATGATATGCAGGCTCTTCATGGCCCACGCTTTCCCCAGGTGCCGCTCGACCAGGTAGGCGGCCAGGTCCGCCCCTGCCGCGCCCCCCGCGCAGGTGATGCGATCGCCATCATCGATGAAGAGCCGGTCGGCCACCGGCTCGATGGCGGGAAAACGCTGGACCATGTCGTGGTGGTGATACCAGCTGACACAGCAGCGCCGCTCCTTCATCAGCCCCGCCTGGATAAGGGCGAATACCCCGGTACACAGCCCGACCAGCGGCACCTGGGCGGCCGCCGCCTGACGCAGGTAAGCCAGCGCCGTGGTATCGACCCGGTCCTGCTGGTCCTGGACACCGCCGATCACCACGATGTAGTCGAATTCACCGGGATCCCGGTACGTCAGGCAGGGTGAGACCGCAGCACCGCAGCTGGAAACGGCCTCCTGACCAGTGCTGGTCATGAAGGTCCAGTGACAGCGCAGCTGGCGGCTGCGATCACCCTCGTCGGCCGCCAGTCGCAGGCAGTCGACAAAGGCCGCAAAGGGGAACAGGGTGAAGCGGTGCAGCAGGACGAAACCGACAGAGAGCGACGCACCCGATGCCATATCGATCAAGGCGGCACTCTTGTTGGTTCGGCCTGCAGCGTGAGCAGGGCCTTTGATGTCGTTCATTTCACGACTCTAACGCATTCACCATGGTGGGCAACCAATATGAGCTCCAAGGGAGCTAACCGGCTTTCTGCCTGGATTCATAGAATAACCGCAGGTGCTGCACTTATTGATCATATCGAGAAGGAATTGCAGTTGGACGCACAGCCCAGCACGTCCGACATCCATTAGGAGTCTCTTTATGGGTGAGCCGTGTTGCTTCGGCGCCATTACTGGGCATGGCGACAGCGACGGCAAGCACCACCATGCCGGCCGGATCCATGAGCGGGGTTTATTTCGTTGTCCAAGCACCCTCGTCAGACAGCTTCACCCATACCCTGAGCACGCCAGCCGATGTCATCGTGAGCCTACGTCAATGATGTCCCGAAGGTAGTAGAGGCATCGATCCCCTTATCCCGGGGCGGGCGACGATAGGAGAGCAGGCGGTCTTACTCCTTCTTGACGATCGCATAGCACTCACAGACCCGCGCTTCCAGGCCGGCCCGGTCCAGAACAGTGATGCGCCGGCGATGGTAGGAGATCAGGCCGGCCTTCTGCAGCTTACCGGCCGACTCGGTGACGCCCTCTCGACGCACGCCAAGCATGTTGGCGATCAGTTCCTGGGTCATCAGCAGCTCGT
>SKVX01000150.1 GCA_007129225.1 Halomonas sp. | reverse complement strand
GTCGGGGTGTCGATCATCGGCTTTCATTACATTCACCGCCTGTCACGAATCTTCCTGCCGGTGGCCGACGCCTTCGGCCTGGCGCTGTTTACCGCCATCGGCACCCACAAGGCCCTGCAGCTCGGTTCGCCCGGTGCGGTGGCGGTGCTGATGGGGCTGTTGACGGGTGTGGCCGGGGGCATGGTGCGCGATGTCCTGGCGCGCCGGGTGCCCATGGTACTTCGCCAGGAGGTGTATGCCACGGCATCCATTGCCGGCGGCATTACCTATGTCGTGCTCCATGCGCTCGAGGCACCCTGGGTATTGACGATCTCCCTGGCGTTGACGGTGACGCTGGGCTTGCGGCTGGCGGCCATCTACTGGCGGCTTTCGCTCCCGGTGTTCGCCTGGGTGGAGATAGCTCCCCCGGCACCGGCCAACGACGAAGCGGGACGCGGCGAGTCGCCATCGGCTCGGCCCAAAGCGAGGGTCAGGATGATTCGCCAGAAGCGCGACCGGAATGGTCGTGGAGGGAGCCATGAATGATAGATGCCATTACCCCAGCTCCCGAACGGCATTCTGAGATGGATGGCTGCTTCTGCTCCTGCTCCTGCCGCGCCGGCTGAGCTCGAGCGCCATCGCGAGACGGGCCTGGCGATCATGGTATTGCGCTGGCCGGGAAGGCTCTATCCCGGGCCTGACCTATCGCTGACGGAGCTGTGATCGGGGTGGGAGGGGGTGGAGATCAGTCTTCGTGCGGGGGTTTCGGCAAGCTGGGGTGTCAACTCGGTCATGATATGTCGATACAAGGGACGCAGGGTCTCGTGCATGTCCCGTTCGGCCTGGTGCTGGTCGATATAATAGGCGGCTCTCGGCCCGCAATAGTCGATCACACGGCCTGCCTTGTGAAAGGCCAGGCCTGACATCTTAAGCAGGCGCGAGAAGCGTGGTTCCATCATGGCGAACACATGGCGTCTCTCCGACAGGCCGACAATGGCAGTGGCGGCGAGAAACAGGCTCAGCCCCAGCAGCGGTGAGAAGGGTTTGACGTCATGGCCCGAGAGCTGCCGTATGTCGTGCTCGTTCAAGCCGAGGACGCAGTCCTTGCTCCTGCGAAAGGCGGGGTGGACGGCGAGGCGGGACACTTCGCAGATCGTGGAACGAGGGAAGAGATTGGGATGCAACAGTGGGTGGTCGAGACTATGTCCGCAGCTTCGCTCGAGGGGAAGTGTGTCGAGTGGGGGCGTCGCGTTGCCGGGAATCAGCACCACCCTCAGGCAACCGGTATCGATCCCGCTGGGGATATGGTTGAGCAGGCAGAGGATGGCATGTTCGTCGTGGGCGTCGTTCTCAAACGGGATGTCGGAATTGACACCCAGGTCGTAGTTCAGCTCCTGGCGGAATACCTTGTGCCGTAGGGCGTAGGCTCGATAGCGGGACTCCTTGTCATTGGCGATCGAGAACCGGAACTGCTTGGCAAAGGCCGCCAATGGGCTTTTCCTGTCAAGGTGCTGCACCCTTCTTGCTGTGTCATTGGTCATGTCTCACTGGCATCCTTTCCTGTTGAGCTTCCATTGGCTGTTCAGACCCTGTTTATGTTTCCCAGGGCTTCCGGGATGACGTCAGTCAGTAGCACAGGGCGGCCTAGGTGGTAACCCTGGCCATAGGTGATTCCATAGGATTCAAGCAATGGCACCAGGGCTTCCTGGTCCACGAACTCGGCGATGGCCTGCTTGCTGAAGCCGGCGCAAATATCGGCGATAGCTCTGACAATGACCCGGCTGTCGGGATTGGTCAGCAGGCTGCGGATGAAGGCACCGTCGATCTTGATGAAGTCCACCGGCAGTTCGCCGAGATAGTGGAAGCTGCTGAAGCCGACACCGAAGTCATCGAGGGCGGTACGACAGCCAAGATCGCGAATGGACTGGAGTACGCCACGCGCCGTCGAGAAATCGGTGACCGCCGCGGTCTCGGTGATCTCCAGGATCAGGTAGTTCGGGTCGGCCCCGCTGGCGGACAGCTCTTCCACAAGGAACTGCTTGAGTCCAGCGTCGTGCAGGGTCTGCCCCGAGAGGTTCACCGCCAGGCTGATGCCCTTGTCCTGAACGTGTTTCAGTGCCTGCAGGCTGTGGCGGAGGACCCAGCGGTCGAGCTGGACGATCTGGCCACTGCGCTCGGCGACGGGAATGAAGTGCAGTGGTGCAATCAGCGAGCCCTTGGGGCCGCGCATGCGTAGCAGGACCTCGTAATGACGCACGTTCCTGTCGTTCAGCCGGACGATGGGCTGCACCATCAATTCGAAGCCATCCTCTTCAATGGCCTGGCGTATCCTCTCCACCCAGTAGACACGCTCCTGGAGCTCATCCTTGGCCGTCTCGACGGTAGAGAGCAGATGCCAGCGCTGTATCCCTCCCTCCTTGGCCTTGTACATGGCAAGGTCGGCGCTGGCCATCATGTCGGCGGCGTTGTTGCCATGGTCCGGATAGAGGGCGATGCCCAGGCTGGCGGCGGCCCGATGCCGCTGGCCGCCGGCGTCAAGACCGGTATTCTCGAGCAGGGGGATGATCTGCTTGGCCACGAACATGGCCTGCTCGGCATCGGCCCCCTCCAGCAGCAGGGCAAATTCGTCGCCCCCGAGTCGTGCGATCACGCCGCGATGGCCGAACTCCTGGAACAGGGTGTCAGCCACCATGCGTAGCAGGCGGTCGCCGGTATGGTGGCCGCTGAGCTCGTTGACGTCCTTGAACTGGTCCAGGTCGAGGAGCAGTACGGCACCTTGCCGTCCGCGCTGCATGGCGAGGGCCAGCGCCTCAT
>SKVX01000124.1 GCA_007129225.1 Halomonas sp. | reverse complement strand
CGAAGCGGACCTGCGCGAGCTGCTGGCGATACCCGCCAACTACCGGGTGCTGTTCCTGCAGGGCGGCGCCAGCCTGCAGTTCTCCATGGTGCCGATGAACCTGCTGGGACAGGGCGGCAGCGCCAACTTCCTCTATACCGGTATCTGGGGCAAGAAGGCCCTGGCCGAGGCGAAGCAGTTGGGCTTTTCGGTACAGCTGTCAGGCTCCAGCGAAGGCAGCGGTCATACCGCGGTGCCACGGCAGGCGGATATCGAGCTGGCTGATGACGCCGCCTACCTGCACTACACCGCCAACGAGACAATCGGCGGCCTGGAGTTCGACTATGTTCCCGACGTCGGCGTGCCCCTGGTCTGCGACCTTTCCTCGAGCATACTCTCAGGCCCCCTGGACGTGTCGCGTTTCGGCGTGATCTACGCCGGCGCCCAGAAGAACATCGGCCCGGCCGGCCTTACCCTGGTCATCGTGCGCGACGACCTGCTCGAGCATCGCTGCGAGCGCATTCCCAGCCTCTTCGACTATCGCGCCATGGCCGAGGCCGGGTCGATGGTCAATACGCCGCCCACCTTCGCCTGGTACCTGGCGGGGCTGGTGTTCCAGTGGCTCAAGGACGATATCGGCGGCCTGGCGGCAATGGACGCCATCAATTCGCGCAAGGCAGCGAAGCTATATGCCGCCATCGACGGAAGCGAGCTCTATTCCAACCCGATTGCCCTGCCGAACCGTTCACGGATGAACGTGCCTTTCGTGCTGGCCGACGCGGGCCTCGACAAGGCGTTCCTCGACGAAGCCGAGCAGGCCGGCCTGCTCAACCTCAAGGGGCACCGTAGCGTCGGTGGCATGCGGGCCAGCCTTTACAATGCCGTGCCTGAAACGGCGGTCGACGCCCTGATCGATTTCATGGCCGACTTCGAGAAGCGAAGGGGATGACACGATGAGCGATACCCCCACCAACCTCGATGCGCTGCGCCAGCGCATCGACGAGCTGGACAACGATATTCTTCGGATGATCAGCGACAGGGCGGCCTGCGCCAAGCAGGTTGCCGAGGTGAAGACCAAGAGCGATCCCGACTCCGTCTTCTATCGGCCGGAGCGCGAGGCCCAGGTGCTGCGTCGCATCATGGAGCTGAACCGGGGGCCGCTGGACAGCGAGGAGATGGCCCGGCTGTTCCGCGAGATCATGTCGGCCTGCCTGGCGCTCGAGCAGCCGATCAAGGTCGCCTACCTGGGGCCAGAGGGCACCTTCACCCAGCAGGCCGCACTCAAGCACTTCGGTGCCAGCGCCGTCAGCCTGCCGATGGCCGCCATCGACGAGGTGTTCCGCGAGGTCGAGGCCGGCGCCGTGAACTACGGCGTGGTGCCGGTGGAGAACTCCACCGAGGGAGTGATCAGCCATACCCTGGACTCCTTCATGGATTCCTCGATCCGCATCTGCGGCGAAGTGGTGCTGCGCATCCACCACCATTTGCTGGTGTCCGAGACGACCCTGCGGGACAAGGTGTCGCGGATCTACTCGCATCCGCAATCCTTTGCCCAGTGTCGCAAGTGGCTCGATGCCCACTACCCCCGTGCCGAGCGGGTGCCGGTGTCGTCCAACGCCGAGGCCGCCAAGATGATCAAGGGAGAGTGGCACAGCGCGGCCATCGCCGGCGATATGGCGGCCAAGCTCTACGGGCTGGAGAAGATCGCCGAGAAGATCGAGGATCGTCCCGACAACTCGACGCGATTCCTGATCATCGGCAGCCATGACGTGCCGATATCCGGCGAAGACAAGACCTCCATCGTGGTGGCCATGCGCAATCAGCCTGGCGCACTGCATGAGCTGCTCGAACCCTTCCATCGCCACCAGATCGACCTGACCCGCCTGGAGTCGCGGCCCTCGCGGAGCGGCGTGTGGAACTACGTCTTCTTCATCGACTTCAAGGGGCACGTCGATGAGCCGCGGGTCGCCGCCGTGCTGGAGGAGGTGCGTCTGCGCGCCGCGGAACTCAAGGTGCTGGGCTCCTATCCGATAGGTGTGCTCTAGGCGTGGTGGGTGAGGGTCCCGAATCCCGCCAGGTCGCCGAGTCGCGCATACTGATCGTCGGCCTGGGATTGATCGGAGGTTCCCTGGCCGCCGCCCTGCGTGCCGCCGGGCATCGCCATCCCATCGTGGCCTGCGACCCGGATGCCGACGAGATCGCCCGCGGCATTGCCATGGGGCTGATCGACCATGGCGATACCCGGCTGGCACCGCTGGTGGAAGGCGCCTCGCTGATCGTGCTGGCGGTGCCGGTGCTGGCCATGGAGAGCGTGATGGCCGAGCTGGCCGAAGCGCTGCCGGCCGGTGCGCTGGAGGGTGAGAATCCGCGGGTCACGGTGACCGACGTGGGCAGCACCAAGGCTGCGGTGCGCGACTGTGCGCTGCGGGTGTTCGGGCGCATGCCGCCGGGTCTGGTTCTGGGTCACCCCATCGCCGGGTCGGAGAAGAGCGGTGTGGCGGCGTCGAATCCTCGTCTCTACGTCAATCACAAGGTGATCCTCACGCCCAGTGCCGAGACGGCTCCGGCGGCCGTTGCCCGGGTCCGCGCGTTATGGCAGGCGTGCCGGGCCCAGGTGCTGGAGATGGATGTCGAGCGCCATGACCAGGTGCTGGCACGCACCAGTCACCTGCCGCATCTGTTGGCGTTCTCGCTGGTGGATACCCTGGCCCGTCAGGACGAACGCCTGGAAATTTTCCGCTACGCCGCCGGCGGCTTTCGCGACTTTACCCGCATCGCCGGCAGCGATCCGGTGATGTGGCGAGATATCTTCGT
>SKVX01000070.1 GCA_007129225.1 Halomonas sp. | reverse complement strand
AAGTCCGGCAAGAAGACCGCCGTGCTGTCCAAGGTCTTCCCGACGCGTTCACACACCGTGTCCGCCCAGGGCGGCATCACCTGTGCCATCGCCTCAGCCGATCCCAATGACGATTGGCGCTGGCACATGTATGACACGGTCAAGGGCGGCGACTACATCACCGACCAGGATGCGGCCGAATACATGTGCTCCGAGGGTCCCAAGGCGGTCTTCGAGCTTGAGCACATGGGCCTGCCGTTCTCGCGCTTCGAGAATGGTCGCATCTACCAGCGCCCCTTCGGCGGCCAGTCCAAGAATTTCGGCGAGGGCGGGCAGGCGGCACGTACCTGTGCAGCTGCCGACCGTACCGGCCATGCGCTGCTCCACACCTTGTATCAGAATAACCTGAAGAACAACACCACCTTTCTCAACGAATGGTTCGCGGTCGATCTGGTCAAGAATGCCGATGGCGACGTGGTGGGCTGTATCGCCATGTGCATCGAGACCGGCGAAGTGGTGCACGTCAAGTCCAAGGCCACCGTGCTGGCCACCGGCGGTGCCGGGCGCATCTACGCCTCCACCACCAACGCCCTGATCAACACCGGCGACGGCATCGGCATGGCGCTGCGTGCCGGTTTCCCCATGCAGGACATGGAGATGTGGCAGTTCCACCCCACCGGCATCTACGGGGCCGGCGTGCTGGTCACCGAGGGGTGTCGTGGCGAGGGTGGCTACCTGGTCAACAAGGATGGCGAGCGTTTCATGGAGCGCTATGCGCCCAACGCCAAGGATCTTGCCGGCCGTGACGTGGTGGCCCGCTCCATGGTCATGGAGATCCTCGAGGGTCGTGGCTGCGGCGAGAATGGCGACCACGTCTATCTCAAGCTGGACCACCTCGGTGAAGAAGTACTCAACAAGCGTCTGCCCGGCATCAGCGAGCTCTCCAAGATATTTGCCCATGCCGACCCGACCAAGGCGCCGATTCCGGTGGTGCCGACCTGTCACTACATGATGGGCGGGATCCCCACCAACGTTCATGGCCAGGCGATCATGCAGGATGCCGACGGCAACGACCAGATCGTGGGCGGCCTGTTCGCTTGCGGTGAGGCGGCCTGCGTGTCGGTGCACGGTGCCAACCGCCTGGGCGGCAACTCGCTGCTCGATCTGGTGGTGTTCGGCCGGGCTGCTGGCATGTTCATCGAGAGCGCACTCAATGAAGGGATCGAGTACCTCGACGCCAGCGAGTCCGATATCGACAGTGCCATGAAGCGCATCAATCGCTGGAACGAGTCCAGTGGCGGCGAGTCGGTCGCGGACCTCAAGGTCGAGCTGCAGAGCATCATGCAGAACGCCTTCGGCGTGTTCCGTCAGGAAGACAACATGCAGGAGGGCGTCAAGAAACTCGGCGAGCTGCGTGGACGCATCGCCGAGGCGCACCTGGTCGACAAGTCCGGCGCCTTCAACACGGCGCGCATCGAGGCTCTTGAGCTCGACAACCTGATGGAAGTGGCCGAAGCCACCGCCATTGCGGCACTGGAGCGCAAGGAGAGCCGTGGCGCGCACTCTCGCTATGACTATCCGGACCGCGACGATGTCAACTGGCTGAAGCACTCCATGTACTTCCCGCTCGAGAAGAAGGTCGGCAAGCGCGACGTCAACTTCAAGCCGAAGACCGTTGACACCTTCGAGCCTAAAATCCGCACCTATTAAGGGGGAGTCACGATGTCCATGCTTCAGGTATCCATTTACCGCTACAATCCGGAAACCGACTCCGCACCCTACATGCAGGAGTACCAGGTGGACACCCAGGGCCGCGACCTGATGGTCCTGAATATCCTGGAGATGCTCAAGGCCGAGGACACCACGCTGGCCTATCGTCGCAGCTGCCGCGAAGGCGTGTGCGGCTCCGACGGCATGAACATGAACGGCAAGAACGGCCTGGCCTGCATCACCTCGCTTTCGGAGGTGGTCAAGAACAACAAGCTGGTGCTGCGTCCGCTGCCGGGCCTTCCGGTGGTGCGCGACTTGGCGGTCGACATGGGGCTGTTCTACAAGCAGTACGAGCGCATCCAGCCGTACCTGCAGAACGATGAACCGGCCCCTGCCATCGAGCGTCTGCAGTCGCCGGAAGAGCGCGACAAGCTAGACGGGCTCTACGAGTGCATCCTGTGTGCCTGCTGCTCGACCTCCTGCCCATCGTTCTGGTGGAATCCGGAGAAGTTCGTCGGCCCGGCGGGCCTGCTCCAGTCCTATCGCTTCCTGGCCGACTCGCGGGATACCGCGACCCAGGCGCGCCTCGCCGAGCTGGAGGATCCGTTCAGCGTATTTCGTTGCCGCGGCATCATGAATTGCGTGGCGGTTTGCCCCAAGGGGCTCAACCCGACACGTGCCATTGGCAAGATCCGTGACATGCTGCTTGCGAATGCCACTTAAATCGTGGCCCAGGGCTTGCTATCATGGTTGCCGGAATCTGGCCGCGGCGAGTTGTCGCGGTCGTTCCCGTGCAGCAGGTCAAGAGCCGGTGCCATAGGTACCGGCTCTTGACCATGAAATTCAAGGATTCCGGCCTGGCGGCCGGAGCCGCCGGATAAGGAAGACGCCCTTCCGGCAGGGCACCAGCCAAGCCGTCACGGCTGGCCCGTGACGGCGCCGACAACACCCCATCAGTGTAGGGTGACCGAGAGATGCAACAAGGCATAATGGAGTTGATGTGGAACAGCTCCCACGTGAGCGGCAGCAACGTTCACTATGTGGAAGCGCTCTACGAGCAATACCTCGCCGACCCAGGTTCCGTCCCCGAAGAGTGGCGAACCTACTT
>SKVX01000168.1 GCA_007129225.1 Halomonas sp. | reverse complement strand
GAAGAGCGTGCCATTTTCCGGGCCCACCGCATCGTCGAATCGAGACCGGCCAACGAAGGCCTCGCCTGTGTCGACAAGGCACAACGGCCCGCTTGCAAAGGGGGTGAGCCTCCTTGCTTGGGGTGCGCCGGTGCGCGCGCAAATGGTACGCACATCCAGATACGGACACTAGTGTTCCGTAACCGAATCTCGGTCACAGGACACTAGTCTTCGCGACCCAGCTTACGCTCGAGTTGCCGCAGCCGGCGCGCGATGTCATTGAGTTGATGGAAGCGCGCGACATTGCGCCGCCAACTGCGGTTGTCCTCGATGCCGGTGCCAGACGAATAGACGCCCGGCTCGGTAAGGCTTTTCGTGACTTGCGCCATCCCCGTGATGTGCACGTTGTCAGCAATCACAAGATGCCCTGCGATCCCCACGGCCCCTGCAATGGTGCAGTAACGCCCGACTCGGGTACTTCCGGAGATCCCCACGCAAGCAGCCATCGCCGTATGCTCGCCCACGTGGACGTTGTGACCGATCTGCACCAGGTTGTCGATCTTGACACCGTCCTCGAGGACCGTATTCCCGATGGCCCCGCGGTCGATCGTCGAGTTCGCCCCCACATCAACCTCATCGCCCAGCCACACCGAGCCGACCTGGGGCACGCGTTCCCAACGGTGGCCATCACGGGCAAAGCCGAACCCCTCGGAGCCAATAACCGAACCGGCATGAATCTGGCAGCGCGCGCCGATACGGGCACTCCCCATAATCACTGCCCGAGGATAAATGATGGTCCCGGCGCCGACAGCGACATGATCGCCGATGACAGCCCCGGCCCCAACCTGAACGCCATCCTCAAGCCGTACGTGTTGACCGACCGATGCGAGCGCATCGACGGCGACGTGCTCGCCAATACTTGCCGAGCTGTCCAGGCTCGCCAGGGGGTGAATGTCGCTGCGCCGGGTTACCGGATACAAAAGCCGCGCTGCGCGCGCGAACGCAAGATGGGGATCTTCGGCAATCAATCCATTCCGGGGGACCCGAGCGGCGTCCCCCGGCGCCACGATGACAACCCCGGCCCGACTCGCCTGAAGATGCTTTCGCTGGCGGGGGTCGGCAAGGAAGGTGAGTGCATCCGGGCCAGCATCCTCGAGGGAAGCGATGCGCTCGACCTGGTGATCCGGGTCGCCCCGCAAATCCAAGTCAAGCGCCGAGGCCAACTCCCCTAACCGTTTCATGCAACGCTATCCCTCCAGGCCGAGAACTCTGACAGACCAAAGCCCGCCATCGTCGTGCTGCACAAACGAACCAAGCCGGAGCAACGTCGCTTTATCCGGCCGCGGAGACATTCCAGTTCTGTCGCGCATGCCCTGCGCTGCATGCGCCGCGGGCTGCTTCAGTTGTTGTCGAAATCCCTCTGCAGGCGCTCCAGGACGCGATCTGTAATATCGACGCGATCACTGGCATAGATGACGCCCTCGCTGACAATCAGATCGAAACCCTCGGCCTCGGCGAGGTCATTGATCGCCTCCACAATGCGTCGCTGCAAACGGCCAAGCTCCTCGTTGCGGCGCATGTTGAAGTCCTCGCGGAACTCCTCTTCTGCGCGACGCAATTCCCGCTGGCGCGCTATCAGATCCCGCTGCAGGGCCTGTTGTTGACCTTCGCTCATCGCCGCACTGTCACGGTTGAGCCGGTCCTCCAGCTCACGCAGCGCCTCCTGCTCCTCGGACATCGCGCGATCCCGGGCCCCGAACTCTTCCTCCAGGCTTGCGCGTGCGGCCTCGGCTTGCGGCGCCTCAGAGGTGACACGCCCTGCGTTGACAAAGCCGATTCTGGTGTCTGCGGCGGCAACGCCACCCCACGCCAGCGCTGCGGCCAACAGCACTGGCAAAGCCGCTCGAAGGGCTCTGATCATCCCCACTCCAAACACCGCGTCGAAGCTGCGATCACTGCCCATCCCTCCAAGTCGATACCGGACCTACGGGGACGACCGTTCACCTCGGGCTGGCCGCTCGCGGCTTCGCGTCCAGTGCTTCATCAAAAGAACTGACCGAGAGAGAACTGGAACCGGTCGAGGTCATCTCCCGGCTCGTCATTTAACGGCTCGGCCAGGCTCATTGTCAATGCGCCCAGGGGCGACATCCAGGTAAACGCAACACCGGCCGAATACCTCAGGTCGTCAAATCGAACGGACTGTTCCCGGGTGTCAAAGACCTGCCCGCCATCGACGAAGCCGGAAAAGCGAACCGCGTCGGAATCGATAAATGGCACCGGGAAGAAGAGCTCGGCGTTGGCCACGGTGCGGACGTTACCGCCAGTGGCACGATCATCCTCGCCTCGCAGACCCAGCGAGCTCGTGCGGTAGCCACGCACCGAGTGAATACCGCCGGCAAAGAAGTTCTCGAAGAACGGGAGCCGGCTGGTGTCCCCGAAGCCCTCACCAAAACCGACGCGCCCCTGAAGCGAGAAGGACCAGTTGTCGGCAATGGGAAAGAAGCGCTGCTGGCTGTAGTTGAGCTTGTAATACTCCAGATCGCTCTCGGGCAGCGAGAGCTCAAGACCAACGGACTGACGGGCTCCGCTCGACGGGAAGATGCGCCGGTCAAAGGTGTTTCGCGTCCAGGTCGCCGCGGCCTTGTAGTTGAAGAAGCGATCGCCAAACTCATCCACAAAGCCTCGCTGGTCGTCGGTGGCCTGGGTGCCGAGGTTCAGCCGCAGGTCCTCGATGCCCACGTCGAGGCGGATCTCATCCTCTTCGTTGACTGGGATGCCGAAGCCGATGTCCAGGTTCCCTGCGCGCAGGCCGTAGTCG
>SKVX01000019.1 GCA_007129225.1 Halomonas sp. | reverse complement strand
GTCAGCGCCACCCGGGAGGTGCTGCGCATGGTCGATGCCCGTGACCTGATCGGCATGGGCCTGTTGCTGGGCATGATCTCGGTGTTTCCCGCCTGGTTCATGGATCAACCCTTCCTGACCGCCCAGTGGTGGGAGATACCCGGTATCGACTTCAAGGCCTCGAGCCCGTTGATCTTCGACGTCGGCGTCTACCTGGCGGTTTTGGGCTCGGTGCTGGCCATGGTCATGACGCTGATGGAGGTGGACAAGGATGAACCTTGATCGTAACGGCGTTGCCGACGCCGCCCCGTCAATTCGAGCTGGAGGTTCGTTATGGAGCCGGTGATGGCCGTGGCCATTGGCCTGCTGTATGCGTCAGCGATCTTCCTGATGCTACGTCGCTCGATCGTCAAGCTAGTGATCGGCCTGATGTTGCTTTCCAATGCCGCCAACCTGTTGATCTTCACCTCGGCGGGCATGACCCGTGGGGCACCGCCCCTGATTCCCGAGGGGCTTGCTGCGCCACTTGGCCCGGTGGCGGACCCCTTGCCCCAGGCAGTCGTGCTCACCGCCATCGTGATCGCCTTCGGCGTACTGGCCTTCGCCGTGGTATTGATCCGTCGTGCCTACGAGATCGTCAAGGCCGATGACCTGGACAAGATGAAGGAAACCGATACGTGAGGCCTGAAGTTGCACTGCCCGTTCTCCTGCCCTTGCTGTCGGGTGCCCTGTCGCTGTTGTTCTGGCGTTCACGACCCACGCAACGTTTCATCGCCGTGGCCGGCAATGTCGCGCTACTCGGTGTGGCGCTATGGCTGCTGGTATCGGTAAGCCTGGATGACTATGTGGTGATCCAGATGGGCGGCTGGCAGGCTCCCATCGGCATCACCCTGATCGCCGATATGCTCAGTGCGGTGATGATCGTGCTGACCGGTATCATCGGCCTGGCGCTGGCGATCTATTCGCTGGCGTCCACGGGAGCCGGTCACGAGAAGTTCGGCTACTATCCCCTGATGCATCTGCTGCTGGCGGGCGTGGCCGGCGCCTTCCTCACCGGGGACATCTTCAATCTCTATGTCTGGTTCGAGGTGATGCTGGTTGCCTCCTTCGCGCTGCTGATTCTTGGCGGCGAGAAGGCGCAGATGGAGGGGGCGATCAAGTACGTCACTCTCAACCTGCTGGCGTCGGTGATCTTCCTCACCGCCATCGGCCTGACCTACGGTATGGTCGGTACGCTCAACATGGCCGATATCGCCCAGCGCCTGGCCGCAGCCGAGAACCAGGGCATGGTCGAGGTGCTGGCGGTCATGTTCATGATCGCCTTCGGCATCAAGGCGGCGGCATTCCCGCTCTTCTTCTGGCTACCGGCCTCCTATCACACGCCCCCGGTGGCGGTTTCGGCCCTGTTTGCGGGGCTGCTGACAAAGGTGGGTGTCTACTCCCTCTATCGCGTCTTCACGCTGATGTTCGACCAGACCCTGGGCTATACACAGGATCTGCTGCTTTGGGGGGCGGCGCTGACCATGGTGACGGGGGTACTCGGTGCGGCGGCGCAATTCGAGTTCCGGCGCATCCTTTCCTTCCATATCGTCAGCCAGATCGGCTACATGATCCTCGGTCTTGCCCTGTTCACGCCGCTTGCCATTGCCGGCGGAATCTTCGCGGTGATGCACAACATCGTGGTCAAGACCAACCTGTTCCTGATCAGCGGTATCACGCGTCGGCTCCAGGGTACCTATGAGCTGAAGAAGATGGGTGGGCTCTATCGCGAGCGCCCCTGGCTCTCCGTAGCCTTCTTCCTGTCGGCTTTTTCCCTGGCCGGCATCCCGCCGCTATCCGGCTTCTTCGCCAAGTTCGTCATCGTGCGCGCCGGTATCGAGGCCGGTGCCTACGTGGTCACCGGTGTCGCCCTGGCGGTCGGCCTGATGACGCTCTACTCCATGGTCAAGATATGGAACGAGGTGTTCTGGAAGACCCTGCCCGAGGATAACCTGGTGCCGGTGGAGCAGACCGTGGTCGGGGATGACAGCCGTATGGTGCCGGCGAGTCTCTGGCTGATGTATCTGCCGGTGGCGGTGCTGGCACTCTTTGCCCTGATGATCGGTCTGTTCGCCGAACCGCTGATGGTCGCCATGAACCAGATCGGCGACCAGTTGATGAATCCTCAGGGCTATATCGAGGCGGTGCTGGGGGCCGATGCGGGTATCGATGACGCGCTGGTCGAGACGCCTGACGAGGAGGTGGTGCCATGACGGGGGCGATATGGAACCTGCTGCTGGCCTTGGCCTGGGTCATTCTCAGCGGTGACTTCTCGGGAACGAATCTGGTGATCGGCCTGGTGTTCGGCTACATCACGCTGGTGCTGATCGAGCCCCAGGTGCCGGCGCTCAAGGGGTATCCAGGCCGTATTCCGCGCATCCTGCGTTTCATCGGCTTCTTCATCAAGGAGTTGGTCCAGGCCAACCTGCGCGTCGGCTTCGACATCCTCACGCCACCCTGGCACATGAAGCCCGGCGTGATCGCCATGCCGCTGGAGGCGCGTACCGAGCTCGAGATCACCATGGTCGCCAACCTGATATCCCTGACGCCGGGTACCCTGAGCCTGGATGTCTCCGACGACCGCAAGGTACTCTACATTCATGCCATGTTCCTCGACAACGAGGAGGAGCTGCGCCGCAACCTCAAGGAAATGGAATGTCGTGCCCTGGAGCTGTTCCGTTGAGTTCGATGATGGTGAGGTGGTGATGTGGATACCGTAATCCTGATCAGCCAGGTGCTCATGAGCTTTGCCCTGATCCTGGCCTTCGTGAGGGTGGTTCGCGG
>SKVX01000536.1 GCA_007129225.1 Halomonas sp. | reverse complement strand
GGTGTAGGCGATCATGCTGAGATACCTCCTTTACCGACTCGTCATGTCTCCGAATGGCAGCGTAGTTCAGCCTGCTTTTTGCGCCACTGGCCCAGCGCCCAGCCCAGGGCCGGCAGCACCAGCATCGCCGAGGCCCAGGCGCAGGCGGCAAAGCCATAGTGCGTAAAGATCGGCCGGTAGAGCAGCGCGCCGGCAAACACGCACAGGTAGGTAATGGCACTGTAGAGCCCCATGATGGCACCGCGCTGCGCCGGGTCCAGCTCGGCAAGCTGGCGCATGAGCAGGTTCAAGCCGAGATGATTGGCCACGCCCCAGGCAAGACAAAGTGCCAGCAGCACCGGCGCAAGTGCGGCAGTTGCCATCAAACCCAGGTAAACGAGCATCAGGCCGGCAAAGGTCACACAGGCGGCGGCGCTCGCACCATGCCGATCGACCAGGCGGCCCAGCGGTGCCGCGGCACCGAAGCCCAATCCATAAATGGCAATGGCCAGCCCCGCGAAGGAAGCGGGCAATTGCAGAACCTCGCCCAGGTGCGGGCCGAGATAGGTGTACAAGCCATAGAACGCCGTCATGTAAGCCGCGACGTTCAGCAGCACTGGATGAATACCGGGATTTAGCAGGGCCTGGAGAGTGGAACTCGGCGTCGCACCGCCCGCTCTCATTCCCCAGTCATGGCAGCGCGATATTCCCAGTGCCAATACCACGGCAGCCAGCGCCAGTACCATGAAGACGGCACGCCAGTGCAGCAGGTCGGCCAGCAGCGCCGCAAGACCGACCCCGACCACCAGGCTCAGCGTCCACCCCGTCAGCACGAAGCTCAGCGTCTGGCTCTCGCGCCCTTTCGCTGCCACCTGGGCAGTGAGGGTATAGATCGAAGGCAACGCCACGCCCGCCGCCAGCCCAGCAAGCCCCTGGGCTGCGATCAATGTCCAGAGCGCTGGCGAGAGTGCGCCTAGCCCCAACGACACCGACAGCACCAACAGCACCCGCATCAGTGCGCGTTCGGCCCCGATACGATCGGCCAGCGAAGCCAGCAGCAAGGCACTGCCCGCCGTGGCCAGGCCATACAGTGCCGCGGCCGTCACCACATCGGCGGCGCTGCGTCCCGGAAAGGATGCCGCCACCGCGGCGGCGATGGGGCTCAGCGCCAGCGAATTGGCGCCAATTACGGCAATGGCTGCAGTTAATAGAACCAGATGACGACTGATCACGGTTCGCTCCAGATAAAATTCGACATTACTATTGAAGAAAGTAATTTTATTCGGAGCAATCGCGATAATGCCGAACCCTGAAAAAACAGAAACCGTTCGGGACAAGGGCCAGGCGGCTCGTCCCCTGGACGCCTTCGACCGAAGAATATTAGGCGAACTGGCCGTGGATGCCGGGCTCAGCTACGCCGAGCTGGGTAATCGTGCCGGCCTCTCGGCGCCGGCCGTGCATGAGCGGGTGAAACGGCTGCGTGCCTCGGGACGTATACGTGGCACGGTGGCGATGCTGGACGGCCCTGCCACGGGCAAGCCCTTCCTCGCCTTTGTGCATGTCGATACTAGCGGCGGCAGCAAGAGCCGTACCTTCAAGGCACTGTCCGAATTACCCGAACTGGAGGAGATTCATTCGGTGGCCGGCGACACCTGCACCCTACTCAAGGTGCGCTGCGCCAGCAGCCGAGCACTGGAAGGCCTGCTCGCCCGTCTCTATGCCATCCCCGGTGTCAAAGGTACGCGTAGCTATGTGGTGCTCTCCACTTATCTGGAGCGCACGCCCCAGGCAGGCATTACCGAAGCGCTGGAGGAGGAGCATTACGAGCCATCGACGAGTTCGTAAGTCCGCTCCCGCTCGATCAGCGTGCGCTTTCGCTCCACGCCCCAACGGTAGCCCGAGAGCGCCCCGTCGCTGCGCACGACCCGGTGGCAGGGAATGGCCAACGCGATGGTGTTGGCGGCACAGGCCCTGGCCACGGCACGCACCGACTTTGGAGAGCCGATCCGCTCCGCCAACTCCGCATAGCTGATCGTAGTGCCCACGGGAATCTCGGTCAGCGCCTGCCAGACCCGCTGCTGGAAGGCGGTGCCGCGAATATCCAACGGCAGCGAGAGCCCGACGCCGGGCGCCTCGACGAAGGCCACCACTTTGGCCACCCAGGCGTCGAAGCCCTTTCCCCCCGGGATCAGGTTGGCGTTGGCGAAACGATCCTGGAACTCCTGCAATAGCTGCTCCGGGTCGTTGCCGAGAGAAATGGCGCAAATGCCCTTTTCGCTGGTCGCGACTAGGATGCTGCCCAGCGAACATTCCCCCAGGGCGAAGTGAATCTCCATGCCCTTCCCTCCCGAACGGTAACGTTGCGGCGTCATGCCTAGCATGCGATTGGAACCGGCATAGAAGCGCCCGCTGGAATTGAAGCCCGCCTCGTAGATCGCCTCGGTGACGGTTTCCCGTTGCGCCAGCGCCTGGCGAGCACGTTCCGCTCGGCAGGCGACCGCATACGCCTTGGGCGTCAGCCCCGTGGCCGACTTGAATACGCGATGAAAGTGGAAGCGGCTCAGCCCCGCGGCTTGAGCCAATTCGTCGAGCGAGGGGAGTTCGTCGGATGTCTCAATCAGACGGCACGCCCTGGCGACGCTCTGGGCGTGTCGCTGGGCCAATGGTTGCTCCTGGGGGCGGCAGCGCTGGCACGGCCGATAGCCGGCCCGCTCGGCTGCCGCGGCATCGGCATGGAACTCGGCGTTCTCGCGACGCGGCCGACGCGATGGGCACGTCGGACGGCAATAGACCCCGGTGGTACGCACCGCATAGACGAAGGCTTCGTCCGCTGCG
>SKVX01000087.1 GCA_007129225.1 Halomonas sp. | reverse complement strand
GGCCGCTTTATTCGCGCTACTAGCCTGGATGAGCTGCCCCAATTGATCAATATCCTCAAAGGCGACATGAGCCTGGTGGGCCCTCGCCCGGTGCTGATGGAGCAGAAAGAAGTCGTGCCTCCCGGCTATATGAGGCGCTTTTCTGTGCGTCCAGGGTTGACCGGGCTGGCCCAGGTGCGCGGCCGGCGAAGCTTGGGCTGGCTGCAGCAGTTGGCCTTCGATGCCGAGTACGTAGAAAAACGTGGGTTCTTCTACGATCTCGGCCTCATTTTCTCTACCGTCAAGGTGGTGGTGCTGGGTAGTGGTCTTTATGGGGGAGAAGGCCTCAACTGGCGTACCTACCGTGATCGCCTCCAGGGACGGCCACCCTCGGATGATGATGTCCATGCGGCTTTGACGGGACAGGAACTTCCGACTGGGCGGCCGCGCAAGGAGCAATCGTGAGCCAGCTCGATTTCATGATGATCACTGCCAGCCCCGAGGTCGCCGCTTTCATCGAACAGCATGGCGTGGCTCGCATCTTCTTGGATCAGGAGGTGCTGGGAAAGGCCGAGCGTCAGGGGCATTTGAACACCCACAAGGCGTCACACAGTCTGGAAGAGATTGCCGCTGTGGCTCGCGTGCTGACCAAAGCCGAACTGATGGTGCGGGTTAACCCCTTGAACCCGCACAGCCAAGTGGAAATTGACGTGGCGCTGGAGTGTGGCGCACAGCGTTTGATGTTACCGATGTTTACCACCCGGCGCGAGGTCGAGGTCTTTCTGACTCTGGTGGCGCAGCGTGTGCCGGTTACCTTCCTGGCAGAAACGCCACAGGCCTTGGCGCGCCTCCCCGATTGGCTCCCCCTGCTGTGGCCAGGCCGAGACGAGGTCCATATCGGTCTAAACGATCTTTCACTGGGTATGGGTCTCGATTTCCTGTTCGAACCCTTGGCGGGGCGGCTGCTCGACCACGCCGCCGAACGGCTTAATACAGCGGGCATTCGCTGGGGCGTGGGCGGCATTGCTCGCATCGGCCAGGGCGAATTGCTCGCGGAAACGGTGCTGGGGGAGCATGTTCGTCTAGGCTCGCAATGGGTGATTCTCTCCCGTGCGTTTAATCAGGGGGCCAACACGCCGTCGCAGCTGATGGAGACGCTGGATTTTTCCGCGGAGATTGCAAAGCTGCGTGATTTCGAAGCACGTTGGCGCCACGCCTCCGCCGACGCCTTGATGGCCAACCTCGAGCAGCTGGCCGCGTGCGCTTACCGCATTGGGCGCCGTGGTGAGGGCGTATGACCTCTACTACATCACATCAGTCGATGGTCGTTCGTCGTGTGCTATTCCTGCAGCAACCCGACGTGCTTGAAGCCCAGAAAGACACGGTAGTGGCGTGGCTACGCGAGACGTTGCCCGCGGCTAGTCTCATGTTCGCCGGTAGCCCGGAGGAGGTCCCGCAGGGGGCCGAGTTCGATGCGGTGATTACCCCGACCCTGCCCTGGCTGCCCCAGGCGTTGGCGCGGCTGGCGGACTACCGCTGGATCCACTTTCTTTCTGCCGGGGTAGAGAAGATCTGGGCAATGGACTTCGATAAGACTCGCCCGCTGATGACCAAGAGCAGTGGCGTGCACGGTGCGCCGATGAGTGAATACGCTATCGGCGCCATGCTCTATTTCACCAAGCAGTTCGGTCGCTTTCATGAGCAAGCCCGCCGAGCCGAGTGGCAGCGCACCTGGTTGGATGAGCTCGCCGGCAAGCAGTTGACCGTGCTTGGCCTGGGACATATTGGCCAGTGCTTGGCGCGACGTGCCAAGGCCTTCGACATGACAGTGGTCGGCACCCTGCGAAACATGCGCCCCGTTGCTGAGGTGGATCGCGTGGTTCCCCTGGACGAAATCGGTAATGAACTGGCCCGTACCGATTTCCTGGTTTGCTGCCTGCCGCTGACTAACGCGACAGAGGGGCTGGTCGATGATGCGATGTTGAGCCAGATCAAGCCCGGCGCGGTGCTGATCGATATCTCACGAGGTGGGGTCGTGCATGGCGATGCCGTGCTGAGGGCCCTGGATAACGGCTTGCTGAAGGGGGCTGCCCTGGATGTGTTTGAGCAGCAACCACTTCCACCGGAATCGTCCTTGTGGAAGCGTGAAGATGTGCTGATCACGCCGCATGTGGCGGGCACCACGCCGCATTATCTGAAGCGCGCGCTGGACATTTTGATGGCCAACTTGCAAGCGCAGGCGGCCGGCGAGCCATTGGTGACGCCGGTACACCTGGAAGGGGGCTATTGAGTGGTGGAATGCGTGCTGGTGACAGGCGGCGCTGGCTACATCGGCTCGCACACCGTTCTCACGCTACTCGAGGCCGGGCATGAGGTGGTCGTGCTGGATAATCTCTGCAATGCATCGCGAGAGTCGCTTCGCCGGGTAGAGAACCTGGTTGACCGTAAATTGGTTTTTATCGAAGGGGATATTCGTGACCGTACGGTGCTGGATCGCCTGTTTGCGGAGCACAAAATCAGCGCAGTGATCCACTTTGCCGGGCTCAAGGCGGTGGGGGAGAGCGTGGCTCATCCACTGGCCTATTACGAGAATAATGTGGCGGGTACGGTCACGCTTAGCCAGGCCATGCAGGCTTCTGGAGTGCATCGGCTTGTGTTCAGCTCTTCCGCGACAGTGTATGGCGCCGATGCGCCGGTTCCTTATCGGGAAGAAATGCCGCGTGGCCGCGCAACGAGTCCCTACGGGGCTTCCAAGGCCATGGTCGAGCAGCTGCTGGAAGATCTCTGTACGGCTGATAGCGCCTGGTCGGTGTCGCTGCTGCGCTACTTCAACCCGATT
>SKVX01000301.1 GCA_007129225.1 Halomonas sp. | reverse complement strand
GGGTCCGTCCGCTCTTGATGGCGAGGACCAGCCGGTTACGCGAGGCATCGCGCAGCGCTGTCATGAAGTGCAGGGAGTCCTGGATGCGCTCCAGGTGCAGCAGGATCGCCTGGGTGGGGGAGTATTGGTTGATGTAGTCGAGCAGGTCCGGAAGCATCACGTCGACACTGTCGCCCACGGTAATGAGGTGCGAGAACCCGATACCGCGACCCGCAGCCCAATCGATCATGGCGTTGCCGAGCATGCCCGACTGTCCCAGGTAGGCCACCCGGCCCGCCTTGACCGGCTGACTGGCGTAGGAAGCGTTGAGCTTGCGCCCCGGTACGATCAGCCCCATGCATTCCGGACCCAGCACCCGGATCCCCGACTCCCGCGCTGCCACCAGCATTCGTTCGCGGATGGACGCCTTGCCCTCACCGGCCTCGTCGAGATGAGATCCCCCGGACAGGACCAGGGTCGCCTTCACACCGTGCCGTCCCAGCCGGGCGATCACCTTGGGCAGGCTGTGTGCCGGCGTACAGATGACGGCCAGGTCGGGTGTTTCGGGCAGGTCACGGATGCGGGACACGCAGGGCTGGCCGAAGACCGACGCGTAGCCCTTGAGGTTGACCGCCCAGATGGAGCCCGTAAAGCCGGCCTCCTGCAGGTTGCGTATGACCAACCCGCCGATGGATTGAGGCTTTTCCGATGCCCCGATCACTGCAATGGTTCGCGGCTCGAAGAAGTGCCGCAGGAATCGGGTGCCCAAGTCGCTTTCTCCACCAAGTCAGTTCCTGACATCCTGTGTACGACTTATTGACACTGTTGTGCAAGGGGTTACTGGCATTATGGTGACCCTTGTCATTGTGGAGCGCCCATATGATCACGGCTTACATTACCCACCCGGACTGCCATCTTCACCATATGGGCCCGGAACATCCGGAAAGCCCTCTGCGGCTCGAAGCCATCCAGGCTCGTCTCTCCCTCTCGGGGCTGCTTCAGCAGACCATGCAGTCGGATGCCCGTGAAGCCACCGAGGATGAACTGGCTCGGGTTCACCCGATACGTCATCTCAGGGCACTGGACAAGTGCGTGCCCGAAACCGGCATCGTCACGCTGGATAGTGACACCATGATGAACCCCGACAGCCTGCAGGCCGCACGCATGGCCGCCGGCGCGGTGATACGCGGGGTTGAGCAGGTCTATCGCGGCCAGGCCGACAATGTCTTCTGCGCCGTGCGACCACCAGGACATCACGCCGAAGCCACCGATGCCATGGGCTTCTGCTTCTACAACAATGTCGCCGTCGGTGCCGCCCACGCCCGGGCCAAGTACGGTGCCCGGCGTATCGCCATCCTCGACTTCGACGTTCATCAGTGCAATGGCACCATCGATATCTTCAAGGACGACCCTGACATCCTGATCTGCACCAGCTTCCAGTACCCCTTCTACCCCTGGCGCTACCTGCGCAGCGAATGGCAGAACGTGGTCAACACCCCGCTGGATGCCGGTACCGACAGTGTTGCCTTCCGCCGTGAGATCGAGAACGACTGGTTGCCGGCCCTGCACGCCTTCAAGCCGGAGCTGGTGCTGGTGTCGGCAGGTTTCGATGCCCACCGCGAGGATCCCATGGCGGAGCTCTGCCTGGAGGACGAGGATTTCTACTGGGTGACCCATATGGCCATGGAGATCGCCGCCCTTTATGCCGACAATCGTCTGGTTTCCGTCCTGGAGGGAGGCTACGACCCCGCCTCGCTCGGTCGCGGTGCCGAGGCACACGTGCGTGCACTGCTGGGCCTGCCCTTCGGCGGCTGAGGCGAATTCCTCCTGGCCAGGAAACACCCCGTCGCGATCCGGTGCGTAAATGTCGCTATGGCAATGCGTTTCGCGCCAATTATGGTACGCTTTGGAGAAACTTGTTTCCTATAGTGAACCTGCCCATGCCAGCCACCACCGATCAGCAGGCCGCGCTGCGTATTGCATCCGGTCGCAAGCCCTTCGTGGAACCACTACGTCTCGGCGAACGCCTCAAGGAGCTTCGCCTGGCCAACCAGTGGACGCTGGAGGATGTCAGCCAGCGCACCGGTCTGGCCCGCTCGACCCTGTCCAAGATCGAGAACAACCAGATATCACCCACCTTTACCGCCGTACAGAAGCTGATCAACGGTCTCGACATCGACCTGCCACAGCTGCTCACACCGCCTCGCGTCCAGCCTCGCACCATGGGACGCCGTGACCTGACCCGGCAGGGAAAGGGCGAACACCACCCAACCCCTACCTACGAACATGAACTGCTCAGCTGTGAGCTGGCCCAGAAGCGCATGATTCCCTTCAAGACCATCGTGCGGGCACGCAGCTTCGACGAGTTCAGCGAATGGGTGCGTCATGACGGCGAAGAGTTCCTGATGGTCCTGGAAGGAGAGATCTGCCTCTACACCGAGTTCTACGAACCGTTGCAGCTCGCCCACGGGGACAGCATCTACTTCGATAGCGACATGGGCCACGCGCTGGTTTCGACCAGCGCGGAGGATGCCGTGGTGCTTTCGGTCTGTACCCACGGGGACACCACGTGAGCGCAGCGTTACCGACGGTCGCCCGGGCGCCGCACCGGCATGTCATCCAGTTCCAACCTCGCCTCGGCATTGATCGCCTGGAAGTGACGCCCCTTGGCCCGGGCGATCAACAATACGCCGAAGCGCTCGGCCAGCTCCACGCCCTTCTGGGTGACGCCGGAACGTGACACCAGGACGCTGATACCCATCTGGGCGACCTTGAGCACCATCTCGGAGGTCAGTCTTCCGGTGGTATAGAAGATGTCGCTGTCCCGGGTCTCGCTGGTTTCCAGCCACTGGCGCCCGGCCAGGGTGTCCACCGCGTTATGCCGCCCCACGTCTTCGACGAAGTCCAGCACCTCCGCCTGGCGGCAAAGCGCGCAGCCATGGACCGCTCCGGCGCTGCGATAGGTCTCGTTGTAGTCACCCAGGCGCTCGAGCAGTGAATAGAGCACCGACTGCGAAAGTCGCGTCTCGGGCAAGCGTGTCAGCGAAGTCGAATCCAGGAGTCGCCCGAAGACCGTGCCCTGCCCGCAACCGGTGGTCACGGTGCGCTGCCCCAGCCTGGCCTCCATGTCGTCCGGCAGTCGCCGGGTCACGACGGCGGCCGCCTCCACGTCCCAGTCGACCTGTACCGCCTGGAGATCCTCTGCGCTCTGGAGTAGCCCCTGGTTACGCAGATAGCCCACCACCAGTGCCTCCGGGTCGGCACCCAGGGTCATCAGGGTGACGATTTCACGCTTGTTGAGATACAGCGTCAGGGCGCGCTCGGCCGCAATGGCCTGTCGACGTAACTGGCCAAACTCATCGACCACGTCGACCTCCAATGTGGTGGGCAGGCGAGCATGACTGAAGCGAGTGAATGACATCTCGTTTACCCCTGTTCCACGTGTCTGTTCTGTATGCGGGAGGTGGCATGATCGCATCCCTGGTGGGGGCTGTCTGTAGCCAGTGAAATACACCTGCGAGAGCATGACAGCGGCCACCAACGCCGCTCACTTTTGTTATCCTGTGACGAACCTGACAAGGAGCGCCTACATGCAGAATCTCGACGAGACTACCCGTACCGAGCTCGAAGCCGCGGCATTTCGCCGCTTGCTCCAACACCTCGACGAGCACAAGGAGGTGCAGAATATCGACCTCATGATTCTGGCCGACTTCTGCCGCAACTGCCTCTCCAAATGGCTGGTATCGGCGGCCGAGGCGCGTGGCGCCGACCTGGATTACGACTCAGCCCGGGAATATGTCTACGGGATGCCCTACGAGGAGTGGAAAGCCCACTATCAACAGAAGGCCACGCCGGAACAGCTGGCTGCCTTCGAGGCCCTCCAGGCCCGCAAGCGGGAGCAACAGCAGTCATGAGCGAACCGATGATACCGCTGACGATAGCGGTGTTGACCATTTCCGATACCCGGGACCTGAACACTGATCGCAGCGGTGCCCTGCTGGCCGAGCGCCTGGAGCTGGCGGGCCATCGGCTTGCCGAGCGCCGGATCGTGATCGATGACATCTACCGTATTCGCGCCGCCGTCTCCGAGTGGATTGCCGACCCGGACATTCAGGTCATCCTGACCACCGGCGGCACGGGATTCACCGGTCGCGATTCGACGCCTGAAGCCGTGTCGGTGCTGCTGGACAAGCGCATCGAAGGGTTCGGCGAACAGTTCCGCCAGCTCTCCTTCCTGGACGTGGGCAGCTCGACGATCCAGAGCCGCTGCCTGGGCGGCCTGGCCAATGCCACGGTGATCTTCTGCCTGCCAGGCTCCAGCGGGGCCTGTCGTACCGCCTGGGATGGTCTGCTGGCAGAGCAGCTCGACAGTCGTCACAAGCCCTGCAACTTCGCCAACCTGGTCATACCCGGCCGGGGTCAGCATGGCTGAGATGCAACCGATAGAGGCCGCACTCACGACGCTGCTCGAGGATGTCGCCCCACTACCGACGGAGCTGGTGAGCTGCAGCCATGCCGCGGGGCGGGTGCTATCCGATGCGGTGCCGGCCCGACGCGACGTGCCCCCCTTCGACAGCAGCGCCATGGACGGCTATGCCCTGCATCATGACGATGCGGGGCGGTCACTGCCGATCACGCAGCGCATCACCGCGGGGACTCTCGTCCAGCCGCTATCGCCGAAAAGCTGCGCACGGATCTTCACCGGCGGCGAGCTGCCGCCCGGGGCCGACTGCGTGGTGATGCAGGAGCGCGTCGAGGAGAAGGACAACCTGGCAGCTATCCCCGCGGATATCCCGGCCGGTGATAACGTGCGCCGCCGTGGCCGCGACGTTCGGGCGGGTGCGCCGCTGCTCGATGCCGGTGTACGCCTCGATGCCGCCGCATTGGGCCATCTTGCGGGACAGGGCATCACCGAGGTGGTGGTGCGTCGTCGCCCCCGTGTCGCCCTGCTCTCAACCGGTGACGAGATCATCGAGCCGGGGCAGCCCCTGGCCCCGGGACAGATCTACAACTCCAACCGCCCCATGCTCAGGCAACTGCTGGAACGCTTCGGCGCCGAGGTGGTTCTCGTGGCCTCCGTACCCGACGACCCGGAAGGCACCCGTGCCATCCTGAGCCGGGCCGCCCGGCAGGCGGATGTGGTGATCTCCACCGGCGGCGTCAGCGTGGGTGAGGAAGACCACGTGCGTGCCGCCGTGGAATCCATCGGTCGGCTCGACCTCTGGCGCCTGGCCATAAGGCCCGGCAAGCCACTCGCCCTGGGGCGACTGCCCGGGGAAGGCGGCAGGCCAGTGCGCTTCGTCGGCCTGCCGGGTAACCCCGTGTCATGCTTCGTCGGTGCCTGGCTGTTCCTTCGCCCCCTGATGGGCGCCCTGCTCGGCTGCCCGGCCCTTGCCGAGCTGCCGACACTTTCGGCCCGGGCCGATTTCGCGACCAGCACCGGCCCTCGTCGCCACTATATGCGCGTGGTGCTCGAGTTCGGTGAGCAAGGGATCGTGGCGAGGGCGTTTCGCGATCAGAACTCTGGCGTGCTCTCTTCCTGCGTCGGTGCCGATGCACTGGCCGTGATACCCGAGCAATCACGCATCGCACCCGGCGACACCGTTGATTGCCTGTGGCTCAGGGTCGATTGAGCGATGAGCCCTTCCCGGTATCAGCTACCTCGAGTTCGTCGTTCACGGCGGGCCATAGGCGCTGAAAATCCTCCTCCAGAGCGACATAATCCGCCTCCAGCCAAGGCACCAGTTCGGCGAGCCGGTTGGGGCCGGAAAGCCGCTGACCAATACCGCGCACCGCCCGGCAGGTGAAATCGAAGTCGGCGTAGCGATGGAGCCAGTCCTGCTCCACCAGTACCGGCATCATCAGAGCCAGGCGGGCGGGGGCGGAACGCTGCTCCAGCAGGCGGTAGCAGCGCAATACCAGTCGGGACTCGACGACATCGAGTTCCAGCTGACGCGCCACGAAGTGATCCCATACCAAATCAAGGGCGATACCGGTATAACGACGGAGCGTCTGCGGTGCCCTGCTACGCGCCGAATGAATCACCGGATGACGATCGACGAAGGCATCCACTCGGCGATGGTGCCGGATGCCGCTGGCAACCTCTACGCCCCAGGCAGAGAGGTCACTGCCCTTGACACCGTCGGCAATCAGGTTGCCATACAGAAACTCGTCGCTGCCGCCACGGGCGAGCCAGGCGTGGGCCAGAAAGTTCACGCAGCCCCCTTCATCGAGAGTGGCCCTGCATTAGAGACAGTTTGCCGGCTTCGGCAGGCCTGCCAGCCTCGCCGCCACCCTGGCAGGGCTTTCCGGAAAGAGACGCAAGAGGTGCAGCGAGCGGCCCTTCTCGCTTCCCAGCGACTGCCCCACGGCCTTGACCAGGGGACGCATGGCCGGAGAGGCCTCGTAGCGGGCATAGAAGTCGCGCAGCACCGTGATGATCTCCCAGTGCTCGTCGGTCAGCTCAAGTCCCTCCTCGGCTGCCATGGCCCTCGCCACGGCCGGTGTCCAGTCACCCAGATCGACCAGGTAGCCCTCAGGATCGAGGGCTACCCGATGCGTCTCCACCCACAGGAAGCGATCGATTTCCGTAGAGGCCATCAGAACCAGCTCACTGTCTTATCGGCTTCTTCGGTTAGTGCCACGAAGCCGTCGACGTCCACCACCTGGACGCTGGCATCGCAGTGGCCCTCCAGTCCATGGGCCACCAGGTCCTCGCGCAGGGCAAACAGCCGGCCACCGATCCCCTCGAAATGGCGTACCTGAGACGGCAGTGCGCCCTGCACGCCATCCTCGACCAGCAGCAAGCGATCTTCCGGACCCATGCCGGCAAGGGCTTCCCGGTAGACCAGGCTCGAGCTGGGGGAGCGATTGAGAATATGCAGGATCATGTTCGACCTCGCGAATATCGTCGTGTCACCGATGGCGTCAGAATGTCAGTACCAGCCGGTGCCCGCCAATCAGCGCCGCTATCGATGGCGGCTCGAGGGGGCTCGCCGGCAGTTGCAGCGAATCGATGGAGATACCCAGACGGGTGAGTGACGACGCGTCCAGGAACAGCGACTCGATATCGTACATCGCCAGCATATCCAGTGTGGCGGAGGTTCCCTTCTGTCCCAGGGGGCCTGGCCCCTGGCCCTGGAGCAGAGCCAGAACCCCATCGCCCTGGAACAGCAGGCTCACGGCCTGGCCGAAGGCCGCCGCCACCAGGGCGGCATCAAGACCTTCACGCAGCCAGCTGCTGCCGTGGGGTGGGTGGCGCAGTATGACAAGCACGTCTCCGGCAGGAACGGTTGCTGTTTGCATCGAGTCCTCCTCAGGGCGCAAAGGTCACCAGGCGATCAACGCCCAGGCCCAGGTCGACAAGCTGACCCAGCCCGGTCAGCTCGAACGGTGGCTCGACGCTATGGCCCGACTTGCCGTGGCGGGAGGCTTCGCGCTCATCCAGCAACCCCCGGCGCAGGGCAGCGGCGATGCAGACCTGTAGCTGGGTGCCGTGTTCCTCGTTCAGCTTCACCCAGGCATCCACCAGATGCGGCTCATCCTGGGGCGGCGCCGCCAGTCGTGAGGCGTTATAGACACCATCATGATAGAAGAAGACGCACTCCAGGTGGTGCCCACGAGACAGCAGGGCCGCGGCAAAGCGGACTGCGGAATGGGAGGCCTGGCTGCTGTAGGGTGCGCCCTGGACGAGCAATGCGTAGCGCATGAAGGTTCCTGCCCAATCAAACGAGCAGGCCCCGCCTGAGCGGGGCCTGCGGATGACACGTATTACCTGGAGTCAGTCGTTGCTCATGATACCGAGCAGCATGAGCAGGCTGACGAAGAGGTTGTAGATCGAGACGTAGAGCGTGATGGTGGCGAGGATATAGTTGGTTTCCCCGGCACGGTGCACGATCTCGCTGGTCTGGTAGAGGATCGCCGCAGAGGCGAACAGCACGAAACCGGCCGATACCATCAGCATCAGGGTCGGGATCTGGAAGATCAGGCCCGCCACCATGGCCAGGATCAGCACGATCGCACCCGCCATCAGGAAATTGGCAAGGAAGCTGAAGTCCTTCTTGGTGATCAGCGCCACGGCCGAGAGGCCGATGAAGGTCAGGCCGGTCATGGCCAGAGCGTTCATGATCAGCGCCGCGCCATTGGGCAGTGCCAGGTAAGCGCTGAGGATCGGGCCCAGCGTGAAGCCCATGAAGCCCGTGAAGGCGAAGGTGGCCAAGAGGCCGGCGGCGGAATTCGCCGTCTTGTGAACCAGGAACATCAAGCCGTAGGCACCGATGAAGAACACCAGAATGTTCATCCGCTCGACGCCCATCGTCATGGCGACGCCAGCGGTCACAGCGGAGAACAGCAGGGTCATGGCCAGCAGGCCGTAGGTATTGCGCAGCACCTTGTTGGTGCTGACTACCTGTGACGTATGCTGAGCCACATGTGTTTCGTTATAGGCCATTGATCCAGAGCTCCCTGTAATTGATCTGAGTGATCTTGGCAGTGGACAAAGAATGCCGCCGGTTGGTTCCCAACGCAACCCCTTAGTTCTGAAAGTCTCAACGTATCATCATCGCAGCATTCTCGGCGTCGAGCAGTTGGTTCGCGATAATTCGGGCGCTGGCGCAGACCGGTGCGCCATCGTTCACCGTGCCCGCATCGAACCAGTGGATTTCACTGGCATCGTCACTGGCCACTGCCGTTCCGCCAACCCAGCGGCAGCGCACCACCACGATAACGTAATGGCTCAGCAGCCTGCCGTCATCGTCGTACTGCCTGTCCTCAACGGCGGTCATGACATGGAGCGGCTCGGCCGCGATGGCCGTCTCCTCCTGCAACTCACGAGCCGCTGCGGCCAGGAGTGACTCGCCAGGTTCGACCCGCCCTCCGGGCAGGGCCAGCATGCCGGCGTTGGGTGGACGCCTTCGCCGGATCATCAATACCCGGCCCTCATGCAGCAACGCTGCGGATACTGCCACGACGGGCTGGATGACGGACCTTTTCCGCGGCATCGCCATGACTACCTCCTGATGCCGATGCGATGGAACCCCTTGACCTCATGAGGATAGCTGGTAATATTCGCCCCCGTGAGCCGGAGGGATGGCAGAGCGGTTGAATGCACCGGTCTTGAAAACCGGCGTAGGGTCAAACCTACCCAGGGTTCGAATCCCTGTCCCTCCGCCAATTATTAAGTTTAGGCCGCTGATTTCAGCGGCTTTTCTTTTTTGGCCAACAGGCCCTTTCAGTTTTTGGCACAGCTGATCCTGGCCAAGGCCAATCTGCAATGACTAATACATCGTATCCACGAGGCTTCGATACTCGATACGGCACTCCTGTCAGTTTATCCCAGCCTCAGGTCACCCAGCATCGGCTCCAGAAAGAAACCGAAGAGAAAGGCTACTGCTGCAGCGCCGCCGCCCATTAGCAGGGTCTCCAAGCCGGCTTGAAATCGACGGGTATCAAGCACCCAACCCTTGACCCAGCCGATACCGAACAGCGCCAGGGCTGTTACCGCGCCACTGGCAACGAAGTATTCCGCGCCGCTGAGATAGGGAACCAAAAAGGGTAACAACGGCAGCGCCCCGACTCCCATGAACACGGAAAAGGTGGCACAGCCGGCTTTCCAGGCAGTCGGTCCGTCAAGGGCCAGGCCATACTCCTCCTTGATCATAGTATCCACCCACAGCTTGCGATCGGCGCAGATGGTTTCAACAATTGTCTCGAGCGCATCGCCGCTGAAACCCTTGGCACGAAAGATCTCGCGAATCTCCTCTCGCTCACCATCCGGCACGATGTCGACATGTTTTTCTTCCTGTCGGCGTAACCGCTCTCTCGCTTCTTCGTCACTCTTGACCGCCTGGTAGTTGCTTACCCCCATGCTGAGGGCATCGGCCACGAGGCTTGCAACGCCCAGTACAAAGGCGATCATGCCGGGAAGCCCTGCCCCTGCGACACTGGCCACCACGGCGATGGTAGTCACGCAGCCATCAATACCACCAAGGATGGCATCTCGTAGGTAGCTTGAACCATGACCATCACGTAGCCGCTTGCGAATATCCTCCTTGTCATGACTGTGTTCAAGACTCGCTTTCATTGATCTTCCTTCTCTTGATGGCCTTACCGCATTGTCACGATTCTCACGTCATTGGCACTTCAGGTAGCCGCTTGCCGACTTCCAGCTCCCAGTCGACATCGTTGTTTGCCGCCTCGAATGCCAGCTGTTCAGCTTCGCTGAGCGGCAAGGCACTCCCCTCATCGTCGACCAGCTCAATGCCCTCCATTTCGAGCCTGCTGTCGCCGGCTTCGCTGAAATCGACATAGAAGTCGTGGGCATCCTCCAGCGACGCCTTGCCGCCTTGGGCTGTCCAGTCGAAGTGGTAGGAAATTTGCGGAACGGCCTTCGCCCGAAGCAGGCAAGTGCCGGATAGCCAGGAGATGTACTGGGTTGTCATGGCCGGTTCGCCATCACCATCCAGGCCCACCGGTTCCTCGAACTTGTCCAACTGATGCTCGCCAACCTCGATGTCGTCGACGAACCATTCCAGAGCCTCGAACTGCTGTAGCGTGATGGTGCGCATCTCGCTGCCCTCCAACGGTTACCAATAGCCTCACCTCGGCGGAGCCCGATCACGTACCAGGCTTCACCCTCATTTACCCTTACCCTAGACCAAGGTGGGCCGAAAAAGGACGACTCTCAGTTGGCAAACTTGACCTCCTCCTCCGCCTGAAGGCGGAGGATTCCCAGGTTGTCGCCTTCCCGGTTCCTGCTTCACTGCCCGTTGCCTTCGGTGATGGCACCGCCGGACTTACACAAGCTCCACAGGCTT
>SKVX01000437.1 GCA_007129225.1 Halomonas sp. | reverse complement strand
CGTGTGACTAGCTTAACGAACAGCAGCGCAATGGCAGGGGGCAGGTTTCTGAACATGGTTGGTAAGTCCGTTTAGTGAAGTGGGCAAGAGAAAGCGTCAAGCCTGGGCAACCGGAACGCACATGATACCGAAAATCCTCGGTCTTTCTCTTCTCAGAGCGTGCAGGTACGGAACCCCGCCAGGATGTCCCGGCGCTCCGGGGTGAAGAAATTCCGGTAGCCGTTGTGGATCAGCCGCCCCCGGGTAGCCCAGGCGCCGCCGCGCAGCACGTAGCGACCCTCCTCGAACCAGGGGGCCGAATAGTCGCGGTAGAGCTCGGGCTCGAAGCCCGGGAAGGGGCCGAAGGGCGAGGCCGTCCACTCCCAGACGTTGCCGAGCATCTGGCGGCAGCCGAAGGGGCTGTCGCCGTCGGGCAGTGCCGCCACGTCCAGCGGCGCCAGGCGCCAGGCGTCCAGATTGGCCAGCCGGTCGTTCGGCGGCGTGTCGCCCCAAGGGAAACGCCGCTTGCCGGGGGCGAGTGTCGCCCCGCCGGGTGCCGGCTCGCGGCTGGCGGCGACCTCCCATTCGGCCTCGCTGGGCAGCCGGCGCCCGGCCCAGCGGCACCAGGCCTCTGCCTCGAACCAGCTCACATGCACCACCGGCTGATGGGGCGACAGCGGCAGCCAGCGGTCGAAGCGGCGCTCCTCCCAGCCGCCGTTGTCGCTCCGGCGCCAGTAGACGGGCGCCGGTCGCTCCTGCTGCTGACACCATCGCCAGCCGGCTTCGCTCCACAGTTCGCGCCGCGTATAGCCGCCATCGTCGACGAAGGCGGCGAACTCGACGTTGGTGACCGGCGCCCGGGCGATGGAGAAGGGCGCGATGTCGACTTCCATGGGCGGCTTCTCGTTGTCGAAGCGGAAGGGAACGCTGTCGTCGGAACCCAGCCAATGGCGACCGCCGGGAATGGCGACGTCGCCGGGCAGCGCACCGGCGGTCGGCTCGTTGGCGGGTGCCGAGGTGGCATCACCGCGCGATGGCGCACCCAGGTCGGGAGGCGGGTCGCCCAGGGTCTGGCGGGTGTAGAGGAAAGCCTCGCCGTGCATGTCCTCATGAAGGGTGGTGAGCTGATAGACATAGCTCTGGGCGGAGCCGGCCTCGCCGTCGGGCAGGCGTTCGAGCATGGCCTGCTGCACCCGTGCCAGGTAGTCCAGGGTCTGCTCCCGTGAGGGAAGCGGTAGCGACCAACGGTCATCATGGGCGATGCTGCTGGAGTCGAACAGCCGCTCGGCATCGGCGAGCTGGTAGTCGGGGAGGCCAAACAGGCCGCGCAGGGCGAAATGGTCGTGGAAGAAGCCCAGGTGGCCCAGCTCCCACAGCGGCGGGTTGACGATCGCCAGCCGTGGGCCGAGTTCGCGGGCCTCGAGCGTGTCCTGCATCAATGCCAGGCTGCGCTTGCGCGCATCGGTGAGCATTGCCGCCAGCGTGTCGGTGGATTGCGGGAGTGTCGAAGGCGTCTGGATCATGCCGACCTCGTCGAGAGTGGGGCGCCAAGGGAGTCCGCACTGCGGAGTAGGGATCATGTTGAAGGTAGCGCTGATCACGCCGGCGCGTCGAGGTTCTCACGCCGGCAACCGGACCACGGCCACCCGCTGGGCGGGGCTGCTGCAGGAACTGGGCTGTCGCGTGCGTATCGTGGAGTCCGACGCAGGGGCCGATGGCTTCCGCCTGGACGGCCAGTCGCCGGACCTGGTGATGGCACTGCATGCCGTGCGCAGCCACGCCGCCATTCGCGACTGTCGCGCCACCTTTCCGGCATGCCCGCTGGTGGTGGTGCTGACGGGAACCGACGTCTACCGATTCCAGCACAGCGACCCCGACGAATTTCTCGAGAGCCTCGCCGCCAGCGATGCCCTGATCGGCCTGCATGACTGCCTGGCCGAGGATCTGCCACCACGCTTCCTGTCGCGCCTGCATGTCGTCCACCAGTCGGCGTCCCCCTTGCCGCCCCGTGCTCCGCGGCCCATCCGGCGCCGGTTCGAGGTGCTGGTCGCCGGCCATCTGCGGAAGGAGAAGGACTCGCTGCGCGCGGCCCTGGCCGTTCGCGACCTTCCCGCGGAATCCCGGTTGTGGGTGATGCAGCTCGGCGGTGCCCATACCCCGGAGTGGGCCGAGGCCGCCCGCGAGGAGATGGCCAGCAACAGGCGCTACCGCTGGCTCGGCGACCTGCCCCGCTGGCGGGTGCGCCAGTGGATGGCCCGGGCACGGCTGATGGTGATCAGCTCGCGCATGGAAGGGGGCGCCAATGTGGTCAGCGAGGCCTGCGTGGCCGGCCTGCCGGCGTTGGCCTCCGATATCCCCGGAAACCGCGGGCTGCTGGGCGACGACTACGCCGGCTACTTCCCGGTGGCCGACACCGCGGCGCTCAGGAAACTGTTGTGCCGTGCCGAGGCCGAACCGGCCTTCGTCGACCGGCTCCGCCGGCAGGTGCTGGCGCGGGCGCCGCTGTTCAGCCCCGCGGCGGAGCGGGAGGCGCTGGCGCGAGTTATCGCCGCCTGTGGGCTGACTGTTTTAATCTAGCCCTCACCCTTCAGGTGGATGGGCTCCAGCGCGTCGCCGGGCTCGAGGACGCGGCCGATGATGGCGGCCCGGGCGTAGCCCAGGGCGTGCAGGGCCGCGAGGCAGGCCTCGGCGCGCTCGGCGGGCACGCTGGCCAGCAGGCCGCCGGCGGTCTGGGGGTCGAACAGCAGCGGATAGCGGGGGTGGTCGACCCAGGCCGCCTGGTCGTGGATGGCCCGGCGCAGGCGCACGTTGGCGGGCTGCAGCGAGCTCAGGATACCGGCGGCGACGGTCT
>SKVX01000557.1 GCA_007129225.1 Halomonas sp. | reverse complement strand
TTGTTCCACAACGGGGCCGCCTCTCGCTGGGTCCCCTGCTGGCACTGCTGGTACTGGCGAGCGGTCTGCTGCTGGCCTGGTGGCTGGTCAGCCAGCCTCCACGGGTGGAGCGCCGCGCTCCCGTCGAGGCACCGCCTCCGCTGGTGGATGTCGTCACCGCCTACCAGCGTGCCGCGGCACCGTCACTGCACGGCTTCGGTCGTGTGCAGGCCGAGCGCGAGGCCCATCTTTCCAGCCGGGTCGCCGGCCAGTTGCTCGAGTACTTCCCGAATACCCTTCCCGGCATGGTGGTGGAGGCCGGCTTACCGCTGGCCCGGCTGGACGACACCGATTTGCACCTCTCCCTGCGCGACGCCGAAGCGGCCCTGGCCCAGGCCCAGGCCCAACTGGCCATGGAGCGGGGCGAACAGCAGCGCGCCCAGTCCGAGTATCAAAGTTTCGGTCGCGACCTGCCCGCCGACCGGCGAGCCCTGGTACTGCGTGAGCCTCAACTGCGCATCGCCGAAGCCGAAGTCGAACGCGCCACGACAACCCGAGACCGGGCCCGTCTCGATCTGGAGCGCACCACCCTCATCGCCCCATGGCGTGGCATGGTGCAGTCTCGTCTGCTGGGCGCAGGCAGCGAAGTCTCCATCGGCACCGAACTGCTGCATCTGATCGATGTTTCGCGCTTCTGGGTCCGGGTCTCGCTGCCCGGCGAGGCGATGGGCTGGCTGGACGCCGCAACGGGCGACGCTCCCGGCAGCCAGGTGACCATCAGCAGCCGCAGCTGGCCTGCCGGCCAGGAACGCCGGGGCGAACTGATCGCCGTACTGCCGACACTGGAGGAGAACGGCCTGCAGGCCCAGCTGCTGGTGGCGGTGGACGACCCCCTCGGCCTCGAGCAGGGCTCCCCCGCCCTGCGCGTCGGCGATGTGGCGCGGCTCGACTTCGCCACCCGTCCCCGTGAGGGGCTCTTCGTGCTGCCGGTAGCAGCACTGCGCCCCGGCGACGAGATCTGGGTGCTGGACGATGAGGACCGCCTTCGCCGCCGCCAGGTCGCGGTCTTGCACCGAGGCGACGAGCGAGTGCTGGTCGAAGAAGGGCTCGAGGAGGGCCAGCGCATCGTCACCTCCCAGCTCGGCCAGCCCCGCGAGGGCATGCGCCTTCGCGCGCGGATCGCCGACAGCGAGCGCCCCGCCGGAACCGACAGGAGTCACGACGCATGATGCGCCGCGGCCCCATCGCCTGGATGGTCCATCACGGCGTCGCCCCCAACCTGCTGATGCTGCTGCTGATCCTCGGCGGCCTGGCGGCATCGACCATGATCAAGAAAGAGGTCTTCCCCGATTTCGAGCTGGAAATCATTCACGTTGCCATCGGCTATCCCGGCGCCACCCCCGGGGAGGTGGAACGCAGCCTGCTGCTGCCCATGGAAGCGGCGCTGGCCGACGTGGATGGCATCGACGAACTGACCGCCACGGCCAACGAGGGGGCCGGGCGGATCTCCGCCACCCTGGTCGAAGGCGTCGAGGTGATGCGGGTCTACCAGGAGATCCAGCAGGCCATCAATGCGATCACCACGCTCCCGGCAGCGACCGACCCGGCGCGCTTCAGCTTGGCAGGCCGCTCGCGCAGCGTCATGAGCCTTCAACTGCATGGCTGGGTGGACGAGCGGCTGCTGCATGAGATTGCCGAGGATATCCGTGCCGAGCTGCAGGCAGCCTCCGGCATTTCCCGGGTCGAGCTCTCGGGCACTCGGGACCGGGAGATCCAGGTGCTGCTCGATGAAGAGGCCATGCAGCGCTACGGCCTTGAGCACCGCCAGCTGGCGAGTCGTATCGGCGACGAAGCCATGGACCTGGCCGGTGGCCGGCTGGCCACCGGCCAGGGGGAGTGGCTGATTCGCTACCAGGGTCGTCGCGACGATACCCGCGGCTTCGCCGACCTGCCGATCCTCGGCATGCCGGACGGCGGACAGCTGCGACTGGGCGATATCGCCCGAGTGGCGGACGGCTTCGCCGAAACCGATAGCGAGGTGCTGTTCAATGGCGACCCGGGCATCAGCCTGGAGGTCTACCAGATCGGCAACCAGACGCCGATCGGTATCAGCGACGCCGTCACGGCACAGCTCGAGCGACTGCGGGCCGGGCTTCCCGAAGGGGTCAGCCTGAGCGTGTCGCGGGACACTTCCGAGGTCTATCGCGACCGCCTCTCGCTGCTATTGAAGAACGCCTGGCTGGGACTGTCACTGGTGCTGGTACTGATGGCGCTGTTCCTCGAGGCGCGCCTGGCCTTCTGGGTTACCCTGGGCATTCCCACGGCCTTCCTCGGCGCCATGCTCTTCCTTCCCTGGCTGGGCGTGTCGATCAACATGATGTCGATGTTCGCCTTCATCATTGCACTGGGCATCGTGGTCGACGATGCCATCATGGTGGGCGAGAACATCCACAGCTATCGCGAACAGGGCCACTCCCTCCGCGAGGCTGCGGTGCGGGGCGCCAGAGAAATGGCCATGCCGATCAGTTTCGCCATTCTCTCCAATATCGTCGCGTTCCTGCCACTGCTGTTCCTGCCCGGCTTTCTGGGCATGATCTTCGCCGTGGTTCCGGTGGTTGTGATCACGGTCTTCCTGGTCTCCTGGCTGGAGGCGCTGTTCATCCTGCCCGGCCACCTGGCCCACCGGGCCGGGGGCCGGGAAGGCTCGCCCTGGCTCAAGCCGATGGATCGCCTGCGCCGGACCCTGCAGGGCGGGCTGTCCCATTTCACCCAGCACCAGTTCGCCCCTTTCCTTCAGCGTGCCCTGGATCAGCGCCTGCTGACCGTCTGCCTGGCCATTGCCCTGCTGGTCGTCGCCAT
>SKVX01000560.1 GCA_007129225.1 Halomonas sp. | reverse complement strand
TAAGCCTGTGGAGCTTGTGTAAGTCCGGCGGTGCCATCACCGAAGGCAACGGGCAGTGAAGCAGGAACCGGGAAGGCGACAACCTGGGAATCCTCCGCCTTCAGGCGGAGGAGGAGGTCAACCGACCGACTATGACGGCCTGGTGATCGCCGGCGGACGAGCGCCAGAATACCTGCGCCTGAACGACAAGGTCATCGAGCTGGTGCGCCACTTCTTCGACGCCGACAAGCCCGTGGCGGCGATCTGTCACGCAGCCCAGCTACTGGCGGCCGCCAGGGTGCTTGAGGGTCGTACCTGTGCGGCCTACCCCGCATGCCGTCCCGAAGTGGAACTGGCCGGTGGTCGCTACGCCGACATCGCCGTGGACGATGCCGTGACCGATGGCAAGCTGGTCACCGCGCCGGCCTGGCCCGCACACCCCGCCTGGCTCAGCCAGTTCCTGACCGTGCTGGATACGCGGATCGAGTTATAGCCACAGCCCGCAAACCGCCTTGCCCTGGCTCGCGACCGGCGCCATGATACCAGCGTCGGCCGGGCCAGCGAGGGAGGGAAAAGGCATGTGCAGACTGTTCATCGGCGCGGAGCCGGGGCTGTGGGAACCTCAGACCCGCTCCATGCGGCTCGACGGTGTCTCCACCAGCGTTCGCCTGGAAGGGTTCTTCTGGGAGGTGCTGAAGGAGGTCGGCAAGCGCGACGGTCTCTCGCTCAACCAGCTGGTGGCGAAGCTCTCTCGGGAGTGCAGTGACGCCGGGCACGATCCCGCCAATTTCGCCTCCTTCCTGCGAGTCTGCTGCGGGCGCTATCAGGCATTGCAGCTGGCCGGCGAGATACCCGTCGAGTACGACGTCGCTATCGGCAGCCTGGATGCCGAAGGCATCCTCGCGCGGGAGCGGGTGCGCCACATCGCGGCGCGCCCCGCGGCCTCGCGTCAGGCAGAGGTCGCCTCCCGTTCCGCCACTTCGTAGATCGTCTTCAGCATGGCGTGCAGCCCATTGCTGCGCGTCGGCGAGAGATGCTTGTCCAGGCCCAGGTCCTGCATGAAGTGCGGGCTTGTGGCGCAGATCTCCCCGGCGGGGCGTCCGCTGTAGATGCGCAGCAGTACCGCAATCAGGCCTGACACGATGGCCGCATCCGAGATGGCATCGAAGTGGAGCACGTCGCCCTCGCGCCGATAGTGCATCCAGACATTCGACTGGCAGCCCTGGATCTTGCGCTCGGGAGTCTTCCACTCGTCAGGGAACGGCGGCAACTGCTTGCCCATGTCGATGATGTACTGGTAGCGATCCATCCAGTTATCGAACATCTCGAACTCGTCTTGCAACTCCTGCTGCGCCTGCTCGGCGGTGACTTCTGTCGTCATGGGAACTCCGTGGTTGGCATGGTGCCCATTATACCGGCTCGTCCCGGGTTTCGTCCGCCCCAACGGGCAACCCGTGCAGCGACGACTGCCGATGCCACTCCTCATCCTCTGCATGCAGGTAGCGGGCCGTGGTGTCCAGCCGGGCGTGACGCGCGGTACTGGCCAGGTAGCGAAGCTCCACGCCGGCCTGTGCCTGGTGCGTCAGGGCCGTATGCCGCAGCCAGTGCGGCGTCGCCTGGCGTAGCCGCTGGACCTCACCCTGGCCACCCTGCTCGGCTTCCAGCGCCTCGGCAGCGTCACCGAAGGCTTCGCGAATCAGGCGATAGAGCTGGTTGTCGCCCAGGCCGCGACGGCCATTCAGGCCACGCAGCAGGGGCGTGTCCTCGCCGGGTTCCGGCATGGGCCTCAGCCCCAGGACGGTGCGCCACTCCACCAGCAGTCGCTGCATGTCCTGGGGTACTGGAATGTGCGCGAGCTTGCCGCCCTTCCCCACGACCTGCCACCACCAGAGCCCTTCCCGCATGGCGAAGTCCTCCATGCGCGTTGCCGCCATCTCACTGATGCGGGGCGCAAGCAGGTAGGCGAAGCCGAAGATCATGCGGCGCCGAGCGTGATGGAAGCGGGCCTTGGCACCCACGCCCTCCTCCAGTGACCTTTCCAGCCATTGCCACAGCCAGTCCCACAGGGGGCGCTCCAGGTAGCGCTCGACCCTCCCCTGGCGATTATCGAGGCGACGGCGCTTGTCGCGCATCAGGCGGAACGGGTTGTGTGCCACCCATCCCGCCTCGACCAGCCAGGCGAAAAGGCCCTGCAGAATCACCAGGCTCTGCCGTCGGCTGGCCGGTGACAGCGGTCCGCGAAACGGGCGCCACTGCGGGGAATGGCGAGGGCGCGACGGCCCAACCCAGCGTTCGCTGGGCTGGGGGGCGGCCAGGAAGGCTTCGTAGGCATCGAGATCCTGGCGCCTGAGCTCACCAAGCCCCACGCTCCTCTCACCCAGCCAGAGCAGCAACCGCTCGGCCTCACGCCGATAGGCACGCAGCGTCTGCGGGCTGGCGCGAAACTCGGCCAGCCACTGCCCCACCGCCTCCGCGTCGCTGCTAACGTCGATATGGGCACCCTGCCCGCTCGGTTCGGCCGGCAGCAGCTCCCCCGCCGGCACCAGCCATCTCCCGAGAACGTTCTCATGGGTCTTCTGTTGCGTCACTTTTCTTCCTCGCTTGCCGCTACGCTGGCAACAAGCCTTCAAGGAGGCGCTGTGAATACCTCCCTGTACGCTACCGGCGCCATCATGGCGCAGGACCTCCTTTCCGGCTTGCTCCCAGCGCAGCACGCCATGAAGACTGCCACCGATCCTGCTCCTTGCTGGCCAGTATCCCAACGTCATGGGAATAAAATCAAGATAAGACGGGTAATCTTGAGTTTTATCACATTATGTAACGTATTTTACGTAATTTATATCATGTAATTATCTTCCCCTTCTG
>SKVX01000132.1 GCA_007129225.1 Halomonas sp. | reverse complement strand
GCAGGGGTGAGATAGACCAACGATGAGGTCAGGGTCACGCCGAGCCGGCGCAGGCTCGCGACGAAGAAGCCGTACCCTCCCAGGCTGGAAAGCATCACCAGCCAGCCGATTGCGGAGATGCTGAGCCGATCGGTGGGCAGGGTCGGCGCGCCACCTGCCACGATCATTGCCGCCAGGGTGAATATCCCGGTGGCGGCGAACAGCTGTACCATCAGGGTCGCCGCCAGTGGCATGGCTGTCGCCCAGCGAACGGCGAGCAGGCTGCCGAGAGTCACGGCCACTACCGAACCCAGCGGCAGCGCATAGGCCCACAGCGGCGCACTGCCGCCGCCATGCTCGATATCATCCACCACATAGAGCAATACACCCAGCGTGGCGATGGCCATGCCCGCCCAGCCCCGGGCCGAGAGGCGTTCACCGAGCCACGGCCCTGCCAAGGCCGCGGCGAGCAGCGGCTGAAGCGCCGTGATCAGGGCGGCCACGCCGGTGCTGACGCCCTGCTCGAGCGCCAGTATCACCCCCAGCAGGTAGCCGCCCATGGTCAGGCTGCCGACGGCCATTTCCCGCACTACATCGCGCTGGGCCAGCCGAGCACCGCCGAGCAGTCGCCACCAGACGGCGACCAGCAGGCTCGCCAGCAGAAAACGCCAGGCGAACAGCGACAGCACCGGCGTATCGGCCTCGGTCGCCAGCCTGCCTCCGACGAAGCCTGAGCTCCAGCACACCACGAAGCCCATGGCGCTCAGCGGTGAAACCCATGACGCTCGCATTTTTCCCCCTCCTGGATGAACTGGCCTTGAGCATGGGTGAGAAATAGATTTCAATGAATCGATAACTATTCGAGTGTGCATTCAATATGTCTGAAGTCTCGTCCGCGGCACTGGACCTGGAGCTGTTGCGCAGCTTTCAGGCGGCCGCCCAACTGGGGTCGCTGGCCGCTGCGGCACAGCAGCGCCATCGCACCGTCGGCGCCATCAGCATGCAGATCAAGCGCCTCGAGGAGGCGCTGGGGTCTCGGCTGCTCGAGCGGGGCTCCCGGGGCGTGAAGCCCACGGCGGTAGGCGAGGCCCTGCTGCTGGAGTCCCGCGAGCTGCTGCGGCTGCATGACGGCATGCTCTCGCGCTTCACCGGGCGCGGCCTGGGGGGCAAGCTGCGCCTGGGCTTGCCGGAAGACTATGCGCGGGAGCTGCTGGGCAGCGTGCTGCCGGAGTTCATGGCGCACCACCCCGATGTCCTGCTCGAGATCGTGACCGCCACCAGTGGTGAGCTGGCCCGACAGCTGAGCCGCTCCCAGCTGACGCTGTCGGTGCTGCTGGACCGCCCCCACCCGCTGCCGGGCGGCGAGGTGCTGTGGCATACCTCGCCGGTCTGGGCCGGCCCCCGGGTCGGCGACCTGAGCGACAGGCCACGTCTTCCCCTGGCCATGCACGAGGTGGACTGCCCCTATCGGGCCCTGGCCATCGAGGCGCTCGAGGCGATCGGCCGGCCCTGGCATGCGGTCTTTACCAGCACCAGTATCCACGCCGTCGAGAAGGCGGTGGAAATGGGCCTGGCAATCAGCGTCCTGGACCGCGAGCGGCTGACCGGGGCGATGCGCGAACTGGGGCCCGCGGAGGATATGCCACCGCTCAAGCGCTGTGAGGCGAGGCTCCATTTCGCCCCGCATATCGACCCCGCCTCCCAGCCGGCGGCAGACGCGATGGCCCACCTGCTGCGCGATCGCCTGACCCACCGCGGGCCCTGGCGCGGTGCTGGCGCGCCTTGAGAGAAGCGGAGGCGCCGGTGGATAGAATCGCTGTTGGAGCGCTCGGTTCGGCGCTCCGACTCTGCGTCGCGACTGGCGCCGCCAGGCGCCCGGCGGAGGCTGCCATGGTTGGCGACGATCGTCAGCGCAGGCTACACCGCCGGGAGTCCTTCGGCCTCCAGTCGCGATCTAAAGATGCTCCAACAGCGATGTGGCAGCGTCGGCGGAGAGAATCACTGTCGGAGCGCTCGGTTCGACGCTCCGACTTTGCGTCGCGACTGGCGCCGCAAGGCGCCCGGCGGAGGCTGCCATGGTTGGCGACGATCGTCAGCGTAGGCAACACCGCCGGGAGGCCTACGGCCTCCAGTCGTGATCTGAAGATGCTCCAACAGCGGTGTGGCAGCGTCGGTGGATAGAATCGCTGTCGGAGCGCCGCTAACAAAAAAAGCGCCCTCAGGGAGGGCGCAGGCAAGACCGTGACTAGCAAATGAGGGGGAGAAACCATAACGAGGAACTGGCGATCCTCTTATGGGTGTGGCGGCTCATAAAACGCCACACCCGCACTGTAATCATTCTCGTTTACGTCGTCAACACAAATGCGAATGCTTTTTATTAAATTTCATTCCCTAGCCGGCCAGTCGCAGCCAGAGCGGCAGCGTGGCCATGGCCAGTAGGGTCTGGCCGGTGATCAGGGCGGCCATCAGCTCGGCATCTCCCCCCAGTTGGCGGGCCAGGATATAGGCCGAAGTGGCGGTAGGTAGCGCAGCGAAGAGCAGCGCCACGTCCCGGCTAACCGGGTCCAGCCCCAGCGCCATGGCGAGCAGCAGCACCACGGCCGGCATCAGCGCCAGCTTTACCAGGTTGGATGTCCAGACGCCGCGGTCCAGGCGCATCAGCGACCGGGGGCGCAGGGCCACGCCCACCGCGACGAGGCCCAGTGGCAGGGCGGCTCGTCCCAGCAGTTCCACCGTGGCACCGCTCCAGCCGGGCAGTCCGATGCCGGTCAGGTTCAGGGCGATACCGATCAGGCAGGCGAGAATCAGCGGGTTGCGCACCAGTGCCAGCAGGCTCTTGCCCAGGCTGGAGGGCCCCAGCGTGCCGGCGG
>SKVX01000377.1 GCA_007129225.1 Halomonas sp. | reverse complement strand
GATCCCATGCCGAACTCAGCAGTGAAACCGCTCAGCGCCGATGGTAGTGTGGGGTCTCCCCATGCGAGAGTAGGTCATCGTCAGGCATTTATTCCAAAACCCCAGCTTCGAAAGAGGTTGGGGTTTTTTCATTAGGGGTCTCCCATGGAGAGTAGCGGGAGGCCGCCCCGGTCGTCAGGCACTTATCCCAAAAACCCCGAGTTCGAAAGAGCTCGAGGTTTTTTCATGCACCCTGGAAAAGGGTGCATTAATGTTTATGGAAAGGAGACACCATGAGCAAAATGATGATGCGTAAGCTTGCGATACTGCTGCTTGTCGGAATGACGGCCGGAGGCCTATTGGGTTGCGAGAATGATGCGGGCCCTGCCGAGGAGACGGGCAAGAATATCGACGATGCCATGGAAGAGGCTGGAGAGAGCATCAAGGAGATGGGCGATAGCATCCAGGAGGAGGCCGAAAGGGACTGAGGTCTCGTTGCGACCGAGCGAAAGCACCGCTGTAAGACGTCCTTCCGGGGTACTGATCAAAGAAAATGTAGGCTTTGCAGCACTACATTTTCTTCCCGTGCGGCCGATGTACTGATATTGACCATGTGGTCAATATTAGACAGGTCCATCCTCGAATGGGCTCGGGAGCGAATACAATGAAGAACCTGACGATTGCCCAGAAGCTGATGCTCTGTATCAGCCTCTGCATGATAGTGATCGTAGGCGGTGCGACCGCCGTACAGTATCGTCTGTTCAGTGAGTTGGTCACGGAGCGCGTCACATCGGCAGAGCTGCCGGCCACCCTGGAAAGCATTCGCAATGATATCAATGCAACCCTGACGGAGCCGATCACCCTGTCGCGTAGCCTGGCGACCAACCCCTACCTGCATGACTGGCTCGATGAGGGTGAACCTGACGAGGGGACTGAGCGTGCCGTTGCCCACTTCCAGGATATTCAGCACCGCACCGGTGCCAGCATCGTCTTCTATGTGTCCGCGCTCACTGGAAACTACTACACGGCGGAGGGCCTGGAGAGAACGCTGAGCCGCGAGCAGGACACCTGGTTTTATAGTCTGGTGGGTGACACTGGGGGAGACAGCTACCGGCTGAATATCGATTTCGAAGGCGACGAACTCCAGATATTCATCAATTACGTCATCGAGCGGGAAGGTGAGCGTGTCGGCATCGCTGGTGTCGGCTATACCCTGGCGGGCATGGCCGAGACGATCCGCAGCTATCGGCTCGGCGAGAGTGGCCAGGTATTTCTTGCCAGTCGCGAAGGCATCATCAACGTCCATCCCGATGGTGCGTCGATGGTCGGGGAGTCCATTTTGTCGCTCCCCGGCTGGGAAGGCGTGGCCGCTGAGTTGCTTGCCGGTTCGGGCTATCGTTCGGGGATGGCACAGGATGCCAGCGGTTCGGATCAGCTGGTTGCCGCCATCGAAGTGCCGGGGACCGATTGGGTCGCTTTTGCCCAGATTCCTGCAGATGAGCTCTTTGCGGATCTCAACAGGGCCGTGGTGATGGTGTTGCTGGCCGTCGCTGCCATCCTGCTCGGAAGCCTCGTGGTGATCGGCCTTCTGCTGCGTACCCTGTTTCGCCCCTTCCGGCGAACCGCCGATGCCATGCGAGAGATCGCCGAAGGGGATGGGGACCTGACGCAGCGGCTACCGGTTCGGGGGCGGGACGAAAGCACCGAGCTGGCAACGCAATTCAACGCCTTCGCTGACAAGGTCCACGATGTGCTCTTTCGCGTGCGGGCCAGTAGTGAAGCGGTTCGTGTGGCCGCCATGGAAATCGCGAGCGGAGGGCGTGACATGTCACAGCGCACCGACAATGCGGCTTCCAGCCTGCAGCAGACCTCGGCCTCCATGGAGGAGATCACCAGTACGGTTGAGAACACCACGGCTTCCTCGCGGGAAGCGAGCAGCCTGTCGCAGTCTGCCTCACAGCTTGCCCAGCGTACCGGCGACACCGTGGGCCAGGTGGTGACCACCATGGGTGAGATCCAGAGTTCTTCGCAGCAGATTGGCGATATCGTCAAGGTCATCGACAGCATTGCTTTCCAGACCAACCTGCTGGCACTGAATGCATCCGTGGAAGCGGCACGTGCCGGCGAGAATGGGCGTGGATTCGCCGTGGTTGCCGATGAGGTGAGGCAGCTGGCGACGCGCAGCGCTGAGGCCTCGCGGGACATTCGCCAGCTGATTGAGGCCTCTGGCGAGAAAGTGGAGGGCGGTACCCGGCTGGTGCGTGAAGCCGGCGATGCCATGCAGCAGCTGGTCGACGGGGTAAATCGTGTGGCAACGATGCTGGGTGAGATCAGCCATGCGGCGAGCGAGCAGAGCGACGGAATCGGCCAGATCAATGTGGCGGTGTCCGAGCTGGACCGCATGACACAGCAGAATGCGGCCCTGGCGGAAGAGTCGACGACGGCTGCCGATCAGTTGCGGGGACAGGCAGATCGGCTTGCAGCCGTGGTGGCAAGCTTCAAGTTGCGAGTCGAGCCGGTCAGCCATGTCGGCTACCTGCAGCATGGCCGAGCAGCGGCCACGAGCGAGGAGGCCTGACGTTCGCCGCCCGTCAGCCGAGTGACGGGCGCCCCTTGGTTCGGCTCACGCCTGGCCGTCGTCGCTCTGTTGGATACCCGGGAGATATCAGGGCTACCCCTCATGCCGTGGCTGGCCAGCTGTCGGGCCTCGTTGAGACCGAGGTGTCGCATCGAGCGAGCCTTGCTGTATGGGACTGAAAGAAAGGCTTCAAGGGAAGCTATTCTAGCGGCTATGCTGAGGCAAGTATTCGAGAAATAGCGATGCAAGAGGAGCGCTCATGCGCCTGAAATGTGAAGAGAGCCTACTGTTGATCG
>SKVX01000370.1 GCA_007129225.1 Halomonas sp. | reverse complement strand
TCGTTCAGGCGGATACTAACGCTGAGGATGAGCCTGCTATCGCTTTGTACACCAAACTAGGCAAGCGTGAGGATATCTTGCATTTTGATATTCCGGTTGATTGTTCATGATGGCGGCGTCACATAGCATATCAATGCAGCCGGTTGGATGGCGGGCATCAACAACTTATTAGCTAATGCTGGATCCCATGCCTTGAGGAGAAGAAATGAACATCGTGTGTATTGCTGGCTTTGCTGCCATCACCAAGGAGCCATCCGTCAGTGTAGCGCTTTACCACGATATCCTGGGGCTGCCGTTGGAGAGACTGGATGATTATCGCTACATGGATAACTTTCCCGGGGCGAATCATTTCGGGGTATGGCCGCTGACAATGGCAGCTCAGACCTGCTTTGGCACCGACGAGTGGCCGGAGGGCGTGCCCGAGCCTACCGCGACGATCGAGTTCGAGCTGGCAGATGCCAACGCGGTAGAGGCTGCCGTTGTGGAGATGAAAGAGAAAGGCCAGGAATTTGTGCATGAGGTACGGAAGGAGCCGTGGGGGCAGACGGTTGCCAGATTCATGAGTCCGGAACGTGTGCTGATCGGGTTAAGCTACGCACCTTGGTTGCATGAATGATGGGTTAGCCCAGAAGGGCTTCCCCTCGGCAGCCATTTTGCCGCCCGTTCGGGGGAGGATGCCCTATTGCTGGGCCTGGCGTATGAACTCGAGCAAGCGACACCCTGGGTGCAGCGTCTGCCGTTATGGCGCCGCTGAACGCGGCACTGTCGCGGCACCGGGGGCTGGGGTAACGAGAATCGACCAGGGCGCTTGTCGATGATCGATGCTATCGACGCCGCAGGTTCCCGATAGGCGCCTTCCGCAGCACCCTCAACAACCCATTTCGACACGCCTTCAGTATCGGATAGAGCCTTGCCGTGCGCCGTTGGCTGGTAAACAACCGATACATCAGACGATTGAATATGCCGCTGCGGGTGCCGAGCAGGGTGAGGCGGTGCAGGGCCTCGCTGCCGTGGTACCAGCGCTCGCCGATCTGCAGGGCGAAGCCCTGGTCGAGGTCGATGCCCATGGCAGTGAGTTCCCGGCGTGCTTCGCTCTCCTGCCTGGCATCGATGAGTTCGAGTTCGCCGACTTCTCGGCGAATGCGTTGCCAGCGCACGTAGCGCCGGCACATCGGGCATTCACCGTCATACATCAGGCGAAGCTGGTGGCTCGGTGCAGCTTTCTCGTGTGAATCGCTTGAGCTCGGCATCTTGCCAATACTCCCTTCATTGGCGACGCTGCACTGCTGGGGTCACTCTGCTCGGATGCGGGCTACTTCAAGTCGGAAAGGCCCGGCGCGGCGATCGGCGATCATCAGGCCGACCTGTCGGATCTTGTCCAGCGCCAGGGGCGGGGCATCCCCGAGCAGGCGGCCGCGAAAGACGGCCTCGAATTCTTGCCAGGGCAGTTCCACTCGCTCCCATTCGCCTGCGCGTGGCTGGAACTGCGCTCGGTACGCGGCGCCGCGTGGCAGCTGGTCGGTATACAGGCGCAACTGGTAGCGGCGGCCATCGCCGCGAACGTAGAGGGCAAGGGCTGCGGCATGACTAAGATCGAAGGCCTGGGGATCTCGGCGTACCGAGGCGAACCCGCCATTATTCTCGAGCGAGAGTTCACCGCTGAAGATGCCGTGGCCAGCCTCGACCCCCATGTCGCCTTGAGAAATGCCGCCCATCACGTCGTCGTTGATGGCCTCCCAGCGTTCCGCCTCACCGGGATCCTGAAAGTCGATCAGCTGGGTCATGGTCTCTCCTGGCAAGGTGGCATCTGTGGTTACGGTAACCGGCTGTTCACGGGCTTGTACACCGGGGACGAAATAGAGAAACGCAAACATCGCGGCAACAGTGCTGACGACGATGATCATGGTGACCAGGAGAAAGCGCGGCATGACCGTTCCTCGTAGTGATTCGATTGGCTCGTTGCACTGTGATGGCTGAAGTCGGCCTTCCTGTGACCCCGTATTCCGGCATCGGTGCCTTTTTGTAACCCTGACATGACGCCCGGCGTGAAAAGCTGGATAATGGCGGGTCTCCCCACCTCGTACTGCCCACGCCAACTCGTTCGGTGCTCCATGGAAATCAAGGTCAATTATCTCGACAACCTCCGCCTGGAGGCCAAGTTCGACGACTTCACGGTCATCTCCGACCAGCCGATCCGCTACAAGGGAGACGGCTCTGCGCCTGGCCCGTTCGACTACTTCCTGGCATCTTCGGCCATGTGCGCGGCCTACTTCGTGAAGGTGTACTGCAACGCGCGTAATATTCCGACCGAGAATATTCGCCTGTCGCAGAACAACATCGTCGATCCGGAAAACCGCTACAAGCAGATTTTCAAGATCCAGGTCGAACTGCCGGAAGACATCTCCGAGAAGGACCGCGAGGGCATCCTGCGCTCCATCGACCGTTGCACGGTCAAGAAGGTGGTGCAGACCGGGCCGGAGTTCCAGATCGAAACCGTGGAGAACCTGGACGAGGACGCCCAAGCCCTGTTGATGGCCAAGCCCGACGAGGAAGCCTATACCTGGATCGAGGGCAAGGACCTGCCGCTGGAGCAGACTATCGCCAACATGTCGGCCATGCTGGCGGACCTGGGCATGAAGATCGAGATCGCCTCCTGGCGCAACATCGTGCCCCACGTGTGGTCGCTGCATATCCGCGATGCCGCTTCGCCCATGTGCTTCACCAACGGCAAGGGTGCGACCAAGGAGAGCGCGCTGTGCTCCGCGCTGGGCGAATTCATCGAGCGCCTGAGCTGCAACTTCTTCTACAACGATCAGTTCTTCGGCGAAGAGACCGCAGGCAGCGCTTTCGTTCACTACCC
>SKVX01000414.1 GCA_007129225.1 Halomonas sp. | reverse complement strand
TCATCGTCACCGCGCACCAGCCGCGTATTGAAGGTGTCATGGAAGAGTCCGTCGAACAGCGCGATCACATCGTCGAGTCGGTGGGTCACGTGAGCTCCGGGTCATTGAGAAGGATGCATTATAAGCAAGTGACACAGCGGGCGAAAACCACCGCCAATTGCTAACATAACCGGTTCTCTCGGTCGTCCAGGCATTACGACGTTATGGCGGACCCTTTCGCCCGCATGGAGCATTTACACTTGGCCACCTTCTTCACCCAACTCGCCAGCGTCAGCCGCAAGGAAACCCGGCCGCTGATCACCCTGGCGCTGCCGATCTGCGGCGCCCAGCTGGCCCAGGCCGGCATGAGCGTCGCCGATGTGATGATGACCGGACGCCTGAGCGCCACCGACCTGGCGGCGGTATCCGTGGGCTCCAGCATCTGGCTGCCGCTGATGCTGTTCATGACCGGCACCCTGATGGGGCTCACCCCCATCGTTGCCCAGCTGCTCGGCGGCGGCACCACCGCACGCATTCGCCCCAACGTGCACCAGGCGCTATGGGTGGCCCTGGCGCTCGGCCTGGGCGCGGCCCTTCTGCTGTGGTTCACGGTGATGCCTATCTTCCGGCTGATGGAGGTGCCCGAGGAGGTGGCGCGGCGCTCGGCCGCCTACCTCTCCGCCGTGGCCTTCGGCATGCCCGGGGTGGCCCTGTTCCAGGCCCTGAGGGCCTTCTCCGACGGCATGAACCACACGCGCCCGGCGCTCTGGATCAGCCTGGTAGGCCTGAGCGTGAACATACCCAGCAACTATGTACTGATCTACGGCGGCGATGGGCTCACCGCCCTGCTCGGAGACTGGCTGCCCACATGGGCGCAGGCACTGCCCGCCCTGGGCGCCTTCGGCTGCGGCATCGCCACCGCGCTCTCCATGTGGTTGATGAGCCTGGCGATGATCGTCTATACCCGGCGCTCCCGGGCCTATGGCGATGTCGAACTCTGGTGCGAGCCCGCGCCACCCCGCTGGAAGCTGATCGGTGAACTGCTCTATGTCGGTGTGCCTATCGGCGTGGCGATCTTCGTCGAAGTGACGCTGTTCACCCTGATCGCGCTATTCATCGCCAGCCTCGGCGAGGTGACGGTCGCAGCACATCAGGTCGCGCTCAACTACACCTCGATCCTGTTCATGCTGCCGCTGTCGCTGAGCATGGCGCTGACCGTACGGGTCGGCAATACCCTGGGCCAGGGCCGCCTCGGCCATGCCCGCCTTGTAGCCTGGAACGGTATTGTTATCTGCCTGCTTGTGGCCGGGTTCAACAGCCTGCTGCTGTGGTTCACCGCCAAACCGGTGATCGCTCTCTATACTCATGACCTTGAGGTGCAACGCCTGGCGGTTTCACTGGTCATACTGGCAATGATCTATCAGGTTTCCGACTCGCTTCAGGTCAATCTGGCCGGCGCGCTACGTGGCTACAAGGACACCCGAATCGTCATGGTGATCACGCTGGTCGCCTACTGGCTGGTCGGGCTGGGTGGGGGACACTGGCTGGGCATGCATGGCCTTGCCGGCTGGAGCGAGCCTCTTGGAGTGCACGGCTACTGGATCGGCTTGATCGCCGGGCTGACCGTAGCTGCCATGTTACTCGGCGAGCGACTGCGGCGACTGTCCAGGAGAGTGGCGGATGGCGCAATCGATATCCCGCGCAGCTGAGCATGGCTGGCTGCGATGCCTAAGCGGGCTGATGACCGCCGCCTTGCTCGTCGGCTGCGGTGGCAGCGGCGAAGGCGACGCCCTGCTGACGAGTTACCAGCGCGACCTCGCCGCGGCGCTGGGGCAGCCGAAGACACAGCCCGCGGACCCCGTCAATATCGGCGCCTTTCCCGATCGTCGCGAGCGCCTCTTCGAGATTCCCGAAACCCGCGAGGGTATGCTCGATATCTACGCCCTGCGTGAGTGCCATGTCACCTCCCTGGTGGCGGCGCGCAACAACCAGCTTGGCCGGGTAGCGCCACCCAGCCAGCGCTGGATCTATGAATTGGAGCTCTGGCGGCGACTACATGCCTGCTGGCACAGTGATGTGCCAGAGTCTCTCTCCGAGAACAACCGGGACCGCCTGGAACGGCTCACCCTGGCCAAGACGGAACAGCTGCCGCTGGTCAGTTGGAACACCCTGTTCGACTCCGATGAGTGGACCGGCAGCTTCTCCCGGGCCAGTTCTCCCCTCGAGCCAGACTCAAGCGCCGCCATCGACGGGCAGTTGAAAGCCATCGAATGGCTGCATGCTGCCACCCTCAACCAGTTCAGCCAAGAGTGGCAGCACGCGTCGTCAACCCTCGAGGGGCACCTCGATACGCTGCGTCGCCGCCCACTGACAGCCGAAGTGCTACGGGCCCTGCTGCTGGCCGAGCAGCGCCTCGGTGAAGCCAATGCGCTACTGGAAGCCAGCCTGGCCGATACGGCAAGCTGCCAGTCGCTGGCTGAGGCCGGCTCCAAATTGAAGTCGCTGTTCCAGCAGAAGCCGGCAGCCATTTGGCTGGACGACCTCGAAGCGCAAGCCAACCGCTGGCTTGACAGTGTCGATGCGCTGCTGGAAAGCCATGTCACCCCTCCCGCGGCCATCGCCCGCTACCGCGACCGCTGGCTGTCACTGGATAATCCCGAAGCGCCGCTTCCCGCCTTTCTCACGGCACGCAATGAGCATCGAAGCTACTGGCAGGCACTCGCCGAGAAGTGTGAGTGAAAAACACTCCGTCAGGCTTAACTTACACGGTGACTCTGTGATATTGGTGTAGGAAGTAGGTAGGTGTGGATCCCGTCAGCCTTGCCGCAGCCGTGACCCTTTACAGCTCGGCCCATGCAGAAACTGGAGGGAGATCATGGGTAT
>SKVX01000427.1 GCA_007129225.1 Halomonas sp. | reverse complement strand
GTCGAGTTGTTCGCCGGCCTCCAGCTCCTCGGCACGATGCCAGGCTCCTGCCTCCTTTGTCAGCAGTCCCGCCTGGCCGAGTGCGTCGAGCATGGCCGGTAGCGTACTGTCCAAGGCGTCTTTCTCCAGGAAGAGTTCCCTGGCGAGTATCGGCCAGGCGGGCTCGAGAAGGTGGCGCAGGCTTTCCAGGTCGTGCTGCGGGGCATGCCGGAAGGCGAAGGCGCTGAGTCCCGCCAGGGCGAAGAGGTGAAGCACGTTGTTGCGGTACCATACCAGCAGCCTGGCCTGCTCCGGCTTGGCTACCAGAATGTCGCCCAACGGATGGGTGCGGCGCTCGATCATGCCCAGTGCGATGACCTGCTCTATCCAGTCGCTCGGCTCGCCCTCCGGCAGGCTGAGGTGGAGCCCTCCCGGGCAGCGCTGCTGCAGTCGGGCGAGCAGCGCCAGCTGGCGCGTCATCAGGCTCGCCTCGAGGGCATTGTGGGGGGTCGCCAGGAGCACCAGGGCAACGAGGTTGACCGGGTTGAGAGCGGCAGCGGCGTTGATGCGCCTGGCCAGTTCGTTGCCCAGGCGCGGTAACGCCTCGCCGAGCCAGGCGGGCTTTGGTTCGACCGGGGCGTTGCGCCAATTCGGGTCGAGGCCGTCGAGATAGTCGTCGAGCAGCAGCGGGTCACCGACGCTGACCGTGACCTGGCCGAAAGGCTGGCGCAGCTGGCCGACGACCCGCAACAGCGCCAGCGGGCTCTCCTTGCGCTTCTTGGCGCCTCGCAGCTCACGCTCGTAGCTGGCGCTTTCGATGATCCGTTCGTAGCCGATATAGACCGGTATGAAGGCGAGTTTCGGCGGGGTGGTAGCGGCTGCGCTGCGATGAAAGGAGCGCAGGGTCATCGCCAGCATGCCGGGTCGTGGTGTCAGCATGCGGCCGCTGCGGGAGCGGCCGCCTTCGATGAAGTACTCCAGCGGGTGGCCCCGGGCCAGCAGGCGATGCAGGTACTCATTGAAGACCGCTGCGTAGAGCGGCTTGTCGCGAAAGCTGCGGCGCATGAAGAAGGCACCGCCGCGTCGCAGCAATGGGCCGATCAGCGGGATATCGAGATTGCGCCCGGCGGCGACATGGGGTGGCATCAGTCCATCGCGGTAGAGCACATAGGAGAGCAACAGGTAGTCGATGTGGCTGCGGTGGCAGGGCACATAGACCAGGGTATGGTCGCCGGCCAGCTCCTTGACGCGTGCTAGCCCTTGAACGTTGACGCCGTCGTAGAGCCGATTCCAGAGGCGTCGCAGAAGCCCGTCCATGAAGCGCAGTACCGGGTAGCTCATGCTGGAGGCGATCTCGCGCCCGTAGCGCAGGGCACGTCGCTCGAGGCGCTGTGGTGAGCTTCTCTCGCTCCTGGTGAGCTCCCCGATGACACGACGCACCTCTGGGCTTCTGGCCACCCCTTCGATCAAGGTGCGGCGGTGGGAGAGGTCGGGACCCAGCACGCGGGTACGAATGCGCCGGAAATGGACACGCAGCAGGCGGGCGGTCTTGCGGTTGGCCAGCGTCGGGCCGCGTGCATCGAGCAGGTCGCGAAGACGCAGCGGTGCACCGAAATGGACCTCCACGTTGCGGCCATTGACCAGCACCGACAGGGCGCGACGCAATTTTCCCGTCAGCCGCCAGCTATCGGCGGCCAGCATGCGCCAGAAGCCGAACCGTTTACCCGGGGCCCGCCCCCAGAATACGCTGACCGGCACCAGTTGCAGGTCGGCGCCGGGGTTCGCCGCGAGCTGCTCCAGCGCCGTGAGGAAGGGGGCAGGGCTGGCAGAGCCGCGTCGCCAAAGGCGTCGACGACGGGCTGGCAGCGGCAGACAAGCCGGTAGCTCGATGCCGTGAATCCTGCACTTGCCCCCGGCCGACGGCAGCCCGTGGCGTTGGCACAGTGCCTCCAGCAGCAGGGTGTCGGAGAGAGCCGGGCGGGGCAGTACATAGAGGGTCGGCAGGTTCGGTTCGAGTGCCAGCGCGTCGGGGCTTGGCTCGATCAGGCGGGTCTCTACACAGGCGTTGACCAGGTGCCTCAGCAGGCTGCGAAGGGGGGCGAGCAGGGTGTGAGCAAGGGCCATCCGGTTGCCTCTGCTGGGGGCGAGGCGCCAGTATAGCCTTGCCTCGCCGGTGGGGTCAGGTGCTTTCCCTCGGCGCGCAAACATGCGTCAATTCAGCCACGAAGTGGATACGGGAGACATGCCATGCATGGCGTGTGGCGGGATGGCAATCGGTTCCAGCTGCTGGCGGAGTCGTCGCGCTTCTTGCCGGCGATGTTCGATGCCATCGAGGAGGCGCGCCATTCGATACTGATCGAGCTCTACCTGATGGAGTCGGGACGCCTGACCACGGCGCTGATCGATGCCCTGACACGGGCTGCCGAGCGGGGGGTGAAGGTCGCCCTGATGCTGGACGGTTACGGTGCCAGGGGGCTGGCCGGAGAGGATCGTCAGCGCATCGAGGCGGCCGGCATAGCGCTTCGGCTGTTCAATCCATTGGGCTTCCATTCCCTGGCACGCAACCTGACCCGGGATCATCGCAAGGTGGTGGTGGTGGACGGCCAAGTGGCCTTCACCGGCGGCTTTGGCGCCGTCGACGAGTTCCTGAGCGCCTGGTACGAAGTGGCGGTGCGCATCGAAGGCCCGGTGGTGGCCGACTGGGTACGGCTCTTCTCCCGACTCTGGGATTCCCCCTTGACGCGCGGCGAAGGGGCGCCCTCCCTGGTGCGGGAGGTGGGGCTCCGGTTGACGCAGCAGGAGGACTATCGTGGCATGCGCGGCCGGGTTGTGTGGGGGCAGGGCTATCGCTATCAGGCGATCCGTCACTCCCTCTATGCTCGGGT
>SKVX01000122.1 GCA_007129225.1 Halomonas sp. | reverse complement strand
TGTCGAACTCTTCGCCGAACCACACCCAGAGCGCATCGCCGATGCCGTGAACCTCACCGTACCCCGGGGCCGCTGCCAGCGGCACCGAGTTGATGTAGTCCAGTGCCACGTCCTGGCGCGCAGACAGTGTCTGGGGGCCATGCCTGTAGCTGCGCACGCTGGCCGAGACCATCTGGCGCAGCTTCTCCATGGGCGAGCCGGTCAGGCCGCCGGGTGAGTGGCGGTATTTCTCCAACTGGGTAGCGAGGGTGCTTCCGCCGGAAGACTGGCCGGTAACATCCAGCGCCCGGCCGACCTGGGAAACGGCGGCCATGGTGAACCGCGGCCAGTCGACGGCTGGATTGGCATAGGGTGTGCTGTCATCGAGCAGGTGACGATTCTCGATGAACAGCAGGACCTGCAGCATCAGCGGTGGCACGGTATCGAAGTGGGGGTAGTGGCGCTGTGGGTGACGAAACGCATATAGCGTTTTCCCGCGACATTCCATCAGGGTCAGGCCGGCCTGGGTCTTTTCCGTATAGGGTGGAAAGAAACCACGCTTGGTATATTCCAGCAACGGGGGGGAGAAGCGTGCCTGCTGGGTTACCTCGTAGCCGTTGCTCTGCAGGCGTGTCTCGATCGTGGGCAACTGGGTGTAGCCCAGGCGTTGGTCGAAGGGACCATGGCTGGGAAACAGGATGCGGTCGCTCTTTCCCGGGGCCAGGGTGTAGCGCAGGGTGCCCGCATAGCGCGACAGCTCCTGGGCCTGGAAGTGGGAGGTGCGCGCTTCCGCCACCAAAAGGGTGGCCAGTGTCACTGCTAACAGGACCAGCAGGGCCGTCAGCACGAAATAGAGCAGCCGGTGGGACCTGGCCGGCAAGGGAGCCGGCTCGAGTGGCCTCTCCTCGATGAAAAGGGATGTTCTCCGGCCGGATGCGTCTCGCTCGTCCCAGGACACAACGGATGAGTTCCGGCGTGACGAACCCTCTTGCGGTGCCATACGCCTCTCCTCCTACCTGATCCCCCTCTCTCTCCTTGTAGCCTAGTTTGGTGCGAGAAATACAGTAGATTTACCGACGGTAAAGAAAATGTAATTTCCAGGCAGGCAAGCCAGCCTTCCGGGGCGCCCGAAAGGTGAAGTTGCTGGTTGGCGAGCCGGTCCGCAATCAGGCGCCGCGATAGATGCCGAAGTGGGTCAGGCCGCGGTCGAGCAGGTGCAGGGCCTGCATACGGCTCATCACACCCTGGTCGCAATAGAGCAGGTAGCGGCGGTCGGTGGGGAGGGTCTCGGCCTGGGCCTGAAGCTCGTAGAAGGGTATCTGCAGGCACTCGACCCTTGGCAGCGTCAGTGGCGTCGAATCACGCTCGGCGTCGGGGCGGATATCGATCACGCTGACATTCGTTTCGCGGGCCAGCGCCTGTTCGCTCTGCACGACAAACAGCGACGAAGACGGGGCCGGTGCGGCCACCTGCTCCAGCAGCCGCTCGGAGCGGGTCAGGGTGACTCGCTCAATGGCGGTCTCGAGCACGCCGAAGTCGAATCGCTGTTCGGCGGCCACGACCCGGGAGCGCTGTGCCTGGGTATTGGGTCGCTGGGAAATTGCGCCGCAGACTTCCGGCATCACCTCGGCAAAGGGGGCGGTGCCAATCCGTCGGGCGGTATCGATGATGTCCTGCTTGTCCTCGGCGACCAGCGGGCGAAGGATCGGCAGGTCGCTGGCCTCGTCGATCAGGGCGAGGTTGGTCAGGCTTTGGCTGGAGACCTGGGCGATGGCATCGCCGGTGACCAGCATCGGTATATTTGCGCGGGCAGCAATGCGGCTGGACGCCCGCATCATCATCCGCTTCAAGACAACGCCGATCAGGCCGTCGGGGATGCTGCGCTGGAGTTCGGCGACGACACCCTCGAAGGGGACCGAGAAGAAGTGCACCCGGTGCGAACGGCCATAGGCTTGCCATAGGTGATGGCAGACCTGGCGTACGGCCTGCTCATGACCCGCGCCCCCAAGATCGAAGAACAGGAAGTGGGTCTTGATCCCGCGTCGTATCATTTTCCAGGCGGCAACCGGTGAATCATAGCCACCGGAGATCAGCGTCATCGCCTGACCCTGTACGCCCAGGGGGTAACCGCCAAGTCCGGGGCGGCGATGCCGAACCAGACGCAGGCGGTTGTCGATGACATCCACACGCACCTCCACATCCGGGCGGCCGAGATTCACCCTGGCACTGGGCACGGCGTCCAGCAGGGCTTGGCCCAGGTGCCGCTCCATCTCTTCGGAGGTGAAATCGTGCCGGCCCCGGCGTTTCACGGTGACGCGAAAGCTGCTGCCGGCCAGTGACGCCTGCCAGGCGACCAGCAAATGCCGGGCGGTATCGTCGAAGGAGAGGAGAGGTAGCTCATCGACGCGCTGCACCTCGTGTATGCCCGGGATACAGGTCAGAGCGTCCTCCACTTGCCGGCCCCATTCCGGCGTCGCCGTATCCGGCAGCCTGACATGCAGCGCGTCCCAGCTGCCCTCCACCCGAATGTCATTGCCCAGGGGGCGCAGCACATTGCGCACATTGCTGACCAGGCAACGGGTCATCTGGCGGCGAACGGAGCGTGACTTGATGGTGATCTCGGGAAACAGCTTGAGTAAATAGTACATCAGTGCGTTCTTGTAAAAGAATTGTAAAATCAATAATTTGCCCATTATACCAGAGCGCCGGGCAAGGGGGCGGGAAGGTTGTCGATCCTGTGACGCCCTAAGAAGAATGCCCGGGCAGGGCCGGGCATCTCATAGGGAGGTGATGAAGGGGCAGGAGGTCAGTAAAGGGCCTGCTCCTCACTGACCACTTCCTTCAGCAGTTCGAGAAACAGCGTGTCGGCTTCGGAGTGATCGGCG
>SKVX01000383.1 GCA_007129225.1 Halomonas sp. | reverse complement strand
CAGTCGGGTGATGCCTAAGGGGTTGCTGCCCACCTCCCAGCTGGCCACCACCGGGTACCACAGGGAGCGCAGGCCGGTATCGAGATAGTCTTGGACGTCGGCGTCCATAGAAGCGGCTGTCGTCATCTCTCTCACCTTGATTGTCGTTGTCTCGGGGGGCGGCCTTACTGGCCCAGCACCGCCATCTCCTGGAGGAAACTCTCTTCGGTCCAGGGCCGGCCCTGGCGATCCTGGCTATGGCGGGCATTGAGCCCGGCGATCACCGCGTCGAGTTCGCTGGCGCCGCTCTCGAAGACCTCCTCCAGGGCGGCCACCAGGGCCAGCTCGAAGGCCTCCGGGGCGCGCTGGCGATTCTGCCAGACCCGGTTGTCGAAGCCGCCGGGGCGCTCGATATGGCCCTGGCCCGGCTCCGAGGAGGGGATGATGCGGGCCCAGGTCTTGAGCTCGGGGTTGTGGTCGAGGGTGGTGGACATGGGCTCAGGCCTCCTCGCTGACTTGCAGCTGAATCTCGTCGTCGATGATGCGTACCGGGTAGACATGCAGGTCCCGGTCGGCGGGCTCACGCAGGCACTTGCCGGTCTTGATGTCGAAGGCCGCCTCGTGGAGCGGGCACTCCACCTGGCCATCCTCGACGAAGCCCTGGGAGAGCAGCGCATAGGCGTGAGGGCAGATGTCCTCGAGGGCATAGTATTCGCCGTCCAGCACGTAGACGCCGATCTCCTTGTCGCCCAGCTTGGCGGAGAAGGGGAAGTCCTCCTGCACCTGGTCGGTCTTGCAGACGGTGGTCCAACTCATAGGGGCTGTCCTCATCACGGGGTATGGGATCATCCATGAATAGAATCATATTTGAAACATGATTTATTATTTGATCCTTTGGCGAGTATAGCCAAGCCATTCTGCCTGTCAATACTATATAGTATTGATTGTGGTGATGCTCGAAGGTTCCGGCCGAGGTACGCCACGGGCAGGGCAAGGTCAGTCAGGTCAGGAAGGCATAGCTCTGATTGAAGGGGATCAGCGCGGCTCGGTGATCAGGGTGAGCCGGTAGTCGGTGGGGGGGATGTACATGATCTGCCAGGCCAGCACCCCGGCTTCGGCATCCAGATAGCGGGTCTCCAGGCGAATGCCCGGTGGCGGGGCCTCGGCGAGGTCCGGCACGATGGTCCGGGGCAGGCGCCCCAGGCTGATCCGGTTCTCCGCCGTGCTGACCTCATGGCCTTGGGCCTGCAGTAGCGGCAGCACGCTCTCGTGCTCCAGGGCCTCGGCGGGCAGGTCCAGCAGCTCGCTGGCCACGTCGGCGCGCAGGTAAATCTCGGTATAGCAGTCGAAGGCGCCATCGATACGATCCTGGCGCACCAGGTGCACATGGCCCGCCTCGCACTCACCAAGCACTTCGATCCATGCCCCTCGGCGCTGCAACATTCCGCGCTTGATCAGCCGGATGAAGACCATCCGGACACGGGTGCCATCCGGACGCAGGAAGCCAAAGGTAGGGGTGGCGATCTCGCGACGGTGGTTTCCGTCGGCAACGAAGGTACCGAGCCGCCTCCGACGGTACAACTCACCGCTCTCGACCAGGTCGCGCAGCGCTTTCTGCACGGTACCCAGGCTCAGCGGCAGAGTCGCGGCCAGCTCCTGCTCGGTGGGCAGGCGAGTACCCTCGGCCAATTCGCCCTCGACGATCAGCTCAATCAGGGCATCGCGCAGGCACAAGTACTTGGGGGTTCGGGGCGAGTCTTCGAGATGTCGGGCGACACGCTCGGCAAGCAGGGTCAACACGGCGATGCCTTAGCCTTATATGGGCGGCCAGTCTAACCGCAATCGTATATTAGCGCTCAGCATACCAGCATGGGCCTCCCGGATTCATTGCTCAAAGCGTTGGCACTCAAAGATCCTGGCGTTGGAGCAGAAGCTCGGCACTCCCTCGGCGCCTGGCGTTCACCGACACGTACTCGGGTGCAGCGCCAAGTGACCATGCTGCATCGACACGAGGCGGCCCACCCGCTCAACTACGATAGTCATCAAGCGCGTCGGCGAAGCGGTTGCCGAACTACTGCCAAGTCCGGCCCGGGTGGTGGGTTCGGGGTAAGTCGGCGACCCTGTCGGCCGCTTGCCCGAGACATGATATCGATCAAGGCGGCGATGGATCGTGTCGACCATAGTGAAAGTTGGCCCGGCAGAGAGCAGCGACTATGAGCCCATCCACGCACCCCGCCGACGACAACCCATCAGCCGGCCAGGAGCCCATCAGTGACTACCTCGAGGGGCAGCGCGCCCTGCTCGAGCTCAAGTGCTGTGCGCCGAAAGCGCTGAGTGTCCTGATCCATGACCTGTCACAACCCATGAGCCGATCCCTGGAGCAGGCGCTGGCGCGCAGCTTGGCCGCGGGCGAGATCCCGGGTTTTCAGCCGACCGATACGCTGATGCCGGCAATGATGCGCGCCCTGGGGCTTGCCCCGGAGGACCTTGATCAGGACCCCATCATCCACGCCTTGCGCACCACCTGTAATTCCTGCTCGAAGGTGGGTACCTGCTGGCTGGCCCTGCGTCACCAGGCACCGCGGGAGGAGTGCCGGCGTTTATGCCCCAATGCCGAGGCCCTCGAGGCGCGGGCAGCAGAGCCGGATAGCCGCGGACCCGCTAACTAGCCGCAACCGCCATCCCCCGCCGGGCTTCCTCGATCGCCTCTCTCACCCGAGCCACATCGGGTACCCGATGCGCCAGCGCAAGCGCCAGCTGGGCGAGAAACAGCCGTTCCTGCTCCTCGGGCAAGGCATCCAGCGTGGTTGCCAACGTCTCGTAGACCTGCTCCAGGTCGGCAAAAGGCAGTGCCGGTGTGGTCATGATCATTCTCCTCCCAAGGCGGTCGTG
>SKVX01000335.1 GCA_007129225.1 Halomonas sp. | reverse complement strand
GGGGCCGGCGCCGATCACCAGCAGATCACAGTGCTGGTTGAGGTGATCATAGCTGTCCGGATCGCGCTCCATGGGGCTGCGGCCCAGGCCCGCGCCCTTGCGAATGAACTTCTCGTAGGTCATCCACATGGAGGCCGGGGCCATGAAGGTCTTGTAGTAGAAGCCCGGCGGCATGAAGCGCCCGCCCAGCTTGCCTACCAGGCTCATCACATCGCGCTGCACGTTCGGCCAGCCGTTGGTGCTCTGCGCGACGAGCCCGTCGAACAGCGCCTGCTGGGTGGCGCGCACGTTGGGCACCTGGGCGGCCTCGGTGCTGCCCAGCTGAACCAGCGCATTGGGCTCCTCGGCGCCGGCGGCGACGATGCCGCGGGGCCGCGAGTACTTGAAGCTGCGGTTGACGATATCCACCCCGTTGGCCAGCAGCGCCGAGGCCAAGGTGTCGCCGGCATGGCCCTGGTACTGCTTGCCGTTGAAGGTGAAGCTCAGGGTGCGGGCACGATCGATGTGACCGCCCTCACGAAGACGGTTCGGCTGTTGCAGCGACTGGCTCATGCCTTGACTCCTTCCTGACGCGAAACCGCTTCCGCCTCGGCGGCGACTTTCTCGGCAGCGACCTGCTCGTCGGGCTTCCCTTCGGGATGCTCGGCGGTGAAGCGCGGCGACTCACCGATCTTGTAGGTCTCGTATATGTCGTAGGTCACGGTATTGCGCGTGATGTTGAAGAACTTGCGACAACCGATGGCGTGGACCCACAGCTCGTGGTGGATGCCGCGCGGGTTGTCACGGAAGAACAGGTAGTCACCCCATTGCTCGTCAGAGCAGGCCTCGGGGTCCGCCGGGCGGGCGAGATGCGCCTGGCCCTTGGCGTGGAACTCCTCTTCCTCGCGGTACTCCTCGCAGTAGGGGCAATAGATATGAAACATGGTGATGCCTCCTTAGTGAGCAACGCCCGCCGCGCCGTGCTCGTCGACCAGTGCCCCGCTATGGAAACGGTCGATGGAAAACGGCGCCGCCAGCGGATGGGCCTGGTTCTTGGCCAGGGTCCAGGCGAAGACATGGCCCGAGCCCGGGGTGGCCTTGAAGCCGCCGGTGCCCCAGCCGCAGTTGAAGTAGAGCCCCTTCACCGGCGTGGCGGAGAGGATCGGGCAGGCGTCCGGGCAGGTGTCGACGATGCCGCCCCACTGACGGTTCATGCGCACCCGCGAGAAGATCGGGAACATCTCGACGATAGCCTGCAGGGTGTGCTCCACGGTGGGGTAGCTGCCGCGCTGGCCGTAGCCGTTGTAGCCGTCGATGCCCGCGCCGATCACCAGGTCTCCCTTGTCGGTCTGGCTGATGTAGCCGTGCACGTGGTTGGACATCACCACGGTGTCGAGGATGGGCTTGAGCGGCTCGGAGACCAGCGCCTGAAGCGGGTGGGACTCGATGGGCAGCTTGAAGCCGGCCATCTTGGCCAGCACCCCGGAGTTGCCCGCCGCCACACAACCCACGGTTTTCGCCTCGATGTCGCCCCGGTTGGTGTGCACCCCGAAGACGCGTCCGTCGCGGATCTTGAAGCCGGTGACCTCGGTGTTCTGCAGCAGATCCACGCCGAGGGCATCGGCGGCCCGAGCATAGCCCCAGGCCACAGCGTCGTGGCGCGCCACACCGGCCCGCGGCTGCCAGGAGGCGCCCAGCACCGGATAGCGGGCGTTCTTCGAGCAGTCCATGATCGGCACGATCTCCTGCACGCCCTTGGCGTCCAGCACCTCGCCGTCGATGCCGTTGAGGCGATTGGCATTGACCCGACGCTGGATATCGCGCATGTCCTGCAGCGTGTGGCCCAGATTGAGCACGCCGCGCTGGGAGAACATCACGTTGTAGTTGAGGTCCTGGGAGAGTCCCTCCCACAGCTTCATGGCGTGCTCGTAGAGGGCCGCCGACTCGTCCCATAAATAGTTGGAGCGCACGATAGTCGTATTACGAGCCGTATTACCGCCGCCCAGCCAGCCCTTCTCCACCACCGCCACATTGGTGATGCCGTGCTCCTTGGCCAGGTAGTAGGCGGTGGCCAGGCCGTGGCCGCCGCCGCCGACGATGATCACGTCGTACTGCTTTCTGGGGGTGGGGTTGCGCCACTGGCGCTCCCAGTTCTCATGGTGGCTAAGGGCGTGTTTCGCCAGCCCGAATCCTGAATAGCGTTGCATGCTCTCTCTCCTCGACCGGCCCTGCGGTGCAGGGCCGGCCCGATACGGGTTCAGGCGATGGCGGCTTGGTCCGCCTTTGCCGGGGCGTCGGCAGCGTAGACCGGATGGCGCTCGCAGAGCGCGGCGACCTTCTCGCGCACCTCGGCCTCCACGGCATCGCTGTTGCGCTGCTCGGCGAGCACGTCGAGGATGTCGCAGATCCAGCCGGCCAGCTCGCTGCACTCGCTCTCGTCGAAGCCACGGGTGGTCACCGCCGGGGTACCGATGCGCAGCCCGGAGGTGACGAAGGGGCTCTGCGGGTCGTTGGGCACGGCGTTCTTGTTGACGGTGATATGGGCACGCCCCAGCGCCGCATCGGCATCCTTGCCGGTGACGCCCTGCTTGATCAGCGAAACCAGGAAGAGGTGGTCATCGGTGCCGCCGGAGACCACGTCATAGCCGCGCTCGACGAACACCCCGGCCATGGCGCGGGCGTTGTCGATGACCCGCTGCTGGTAACGCACGAAGTCCTGGCTCATGGCCTCCTTGAAGGCCACCGCCTTGGCGGCGATCACGTGCATCAGCGGGCCGCCCTGCTGACCCGGGAAGACCGCGCCGTTGAGCTTCTTGTAGAGATCCGCATCGCCGTGGGCGGAGAGGATCAGGCCGCCACGGGGGCCACGCAGGGTCTTGTGGGTGGTGGTGG
>SKVX01000053.1 GCA_007129225.1 Halomonas sp. | reverse complement strand
GGGGATTCCTGGTGTCGCGAAGACGACCGCTGTAAGGCTGTTCGCCCGTGCCAGCGGGCTCAGTGAGGCGCGTGTCCAGATGACACCGGATCTCCTTCCAGCGGATATCACGGGGTCACACATCTATCAACAATCTACCGGTGATTTCGTCCTCCAGCGGGGTCCGATATTTGCGAACTTAGTTCTCGCCGACGAGATTAACCGTGCAACGCCGAAAACCCAGAGTGCACTCCTTGAAGCGATGGCAGAGCGTCAGGTCACGATCGAGGGTGAGACGCTCTCGCTCCCGTCACCGTTCATGGTGATCGCTACGCAGAACCCGATCGAGATGGAAGGGACCTTCGAACTCCCTGAAGCACAACGTGACCGTTTTCAATTGAAGCTCACTGTGGGATTACCGGATCGAACCGAAGAGCGAATGCTGCTCGATCGCTTCGGTCCAGAACCGGATCTCGACGCCGAACACGTCGGCCAAGTGGTCTCCCCCTCGGATATCGTAGATGCTCGTGAAGTCGTCACCGACGTCTTCATCGATGAGCGAGTGAGGGAGTACATACTGGATATCGTAGATGCGAGCAGAAAACATCCCGATGTCGAGTACGGGGGATCCCCGCGTGCATCGCTCGCGTTTCTTCATACATCGAAAGCCCGTGCTGCGATACACGGTCGGGACTACGTCATTCCCGACGACGTGAAGGCGATGGCTCGACCTGTGTTGATCCATCGCATACTACTAACTGGAGATGCAGAACTCGCCGACGTTCGGAGCGAAGACGTAATCACCGATATCTTATCGACGGTCGATGTTCCAGGTGGAGACACTTCCGACGAAGCGGTTGCAACGAGCGACGGAGGTGTTCCAGAGGGATGAATCCTCCTCTGTGAATCTTTTATATTATATAGCTAAAAGTTATCCCCGATTACTGAATCATCGACTCAGCTTGTGATCACGTTGTTTTCACCTTCGATGGGGCCGGGAACGAGCGATCCGTCGAACACCGACTGTTGTGTTGATTTGTAACAGAACATCATGGAACCCTGGTATTTCTTTTTATATTGACTAAATTCGTTGATCAATTTAATTAGAGTCATTACTCTTGGGGATCAATGTATGCTGATGACTGAGAAACGTTCCGCCTATTGCAATCGATGTCAACAGCAGGTGGAAATTCGAGTAACCGTGGGGTGGCAACCCGATCTCTGCACTGTGTGTGGGATGGATTTCGAGGGCTGATCCGTTATTCCCACCGACAAGTGATTAGATAATCCGCACCAGCCGCCTCTGTGACTTCGAGCGTGACTGGACTGTCGAGTACCGAGGCGAGAGTCGTACCGACGATCGATGGAATCGGATGATCAAAGCGATCCACCGGGCCGTAAGCGCTGTTCGTTACCGCGATCGAGATCCGTCTTTCATCGACATCAGGTGTGGCCACCTCGACGAGTTCGAACGACTCGACGAGTCCGTCCGCGACTTGTCTCGCGAGGGCTTCGGGATCGTTTGCGAAACCACCGTCGATCGTACGACGGAGTTCATCGAAGAGACCGCTACCGGTCGGTTCGAAGGCCACACCTCGGGAACGGTCGTCTTCGGGGGTGACGAAGAGAGACGAGAGGTCCTCTGATGGGGGACGGACGTACTGCCGGTGTTGCGGAACGAACAGTCGTACTGATTTCCCTGCTGCGATTTCTACTGGGAGATAGACGTGCTCCTCCCGAAGTTCCAGCTCCTCGATTAATGCTGATCGATCGGCCTCAAGCGCCCCGTAGATCTGTTCGCCAACGTCAGCTGAGACGAATCGTTCGGGGGTGAGATAGACAACGAGCACCGCTGAAAAAAGACCCGTGCCTCCGAGTGCTAGTAACACGTCTCTAGCCACCGGGAAGAGAACCGCACCCACGACAGCCGTGATCCCAGTGAGTGCGAGCACGAGCGCGGCCCGTCGGTGTTTCGTTCGGCGTGACTCGTCGAGGCGTTCTCGGAGACGAGCGTTCTCGACGTCCAATAGTTCTAACTCTGCGATCAACGAGGACCACTCCTCGCGGCTCTCAATGTCAGCGTCATCAACCATGGTCGATCATCTCTAGAGTTACCAGTTCGTATCGATGGAGTCCGTAGGCGAACACGGTAAGTGTCACGAGGAGCGCGACCGCCGAGACCCACAGTCGTCCGTCCAGGACGAGAAGCATCGCGACGAGCAACACCAATCCTGCGGCAGCGAAGACCGTAGTGGAAAAGAGGGTTCCCGGTCGGGAGTGCACAGAAGCAGCATCTGCGAGCATTATGAACAGACCGAGTTCGATCGCGAGAACCGTAATAACTGTCGGCTCCGTCGCAAAGGCAGCCAGCAGCACGTGACCCAGCGCAACGACATAAATACTCGACAAAAAGAACCAAACGGGAACGAGTACGATCGCGAGGAGCGACGCTTCTATGCCTCCAGCGAGAGCGAACGCCGGAATGGTAACCAAGAGACCAACCGCACCGATGACTGATGGGGTTTGAATGCGGTCTGTAGGCTGAAACTCAGTCATGCGCACCTGTTGTGACTCGTCTGTTCACCATGAGGTCGGTGAGCCGGTTGTCCGGCGCGAGCTCGAACGTCTCCACGCGATCGATAACCTCCAATGACCGAATGAATGCTTCGAACTCCCTGTATCTCTCCTGTGCAGTAACGAGGTTCTGCAGACCGCGTTGTTCGAAAAGCACGGTAGGCGCGAGTACGATGAATACTCTATTGTTCCCCTCTCGGGCTGCCATCACTGCTTCACGGACCTCCTGGTGATTCGTATCGTCGGTGATGATCACTGTACTTGTCGCTCCTCGCTGTTTTTGGACGTTGGTTTTGATCGTTCCTAGTAGGGGTTTCTC
>SKVX01000113.1 GCA_007129225.1 Halomonas sp. | reverse complement strand
CGGCGGTGACGGCGACGATATCCTCATCGGCGGTGCTGGTAACGATGAATTAACCGGCGGCGCAGGGGCCGACACCTTCGTCTGGAATCTCAACGATGGTGGAACGACCGATACACCAGCAACCGATACGGTGACTGACTTCACGCTTGGTACGTTTGGTGATGATGCTGAAGCCGACCGGCTCCATCTCTCCGATCTGTTGGTAGGCGAAAATGAAGAGAATATCGGCGACTTCATCCTTGCCGAGGGTGACGATAACGAAACGACGCTCTACATCAGCTCGACGGGTAACCTGGAAGGCGACAAGAACAACGCCGACCAGATCATCAAGCTCGAAGGCGTTGACTACAGTGATGATCTGATTCAGACCATGATCAATAACGGCCAGATCCATATCGACCAGTAATCTGACTTGAAGCATTTCCTTTCCCCGCCTGGTTCGCCCAGGCGGGGTTTTTGTTATGCTTCGCTCAATCAGGAGGAGTGTGCCATGTTCATCAAACGCGACGAGTCGGGTCAGGTCGTTCAGGTCAGCCGTGAGGCGACCGCCGAGTGCAAGGAATTCGTGCCGCCATGCTCACCGGAGCTGCAGGCGTTCGTGGCCGATGAGGAGGGTGACGAGAACCTGGCCCTCTCGAAGTCGGACCTGGCCTTCGTGCGGGTGCTGGAGGACGTGATCAACGTGCTGATGGACAAGAGCGTGATCAGCTTCACCGATCTGCCAGAGCCGGCCCAGCAGAAGCTGATGGAGCGCCAGTCGCTGCGCAAGCGGTTGAATAGCGTCGGCTTGATGTCCGAGAGCGATGACGATAGCGGCGTAATTTAACGCTTTTACTTTACCTGAATACGCATAACACTCCGTAGGCGCCTGGTGGAGGCCGCCGCGTTGGCGGTGATCGTTGGCGTTGGCAATACCGCCGGGAGTCCTTCGGCCTCCAGTCGCCGATGCGTCGGACCGGATCTGACGCTACTCCTACAGCGGCGTGGCAACATCAGGTTACGTTATGAACAGCCGGCACCAGTGCCGGCTGTCGTTCCTTCAGGCTGCCCGCTTCGGACGGCTTGTGATTCCCCTCAATTCTGCTCCTGGTCGTTCTGATTCTGGCGAATCCCCGGGCCAGTCACGCCGTCCATGCCCAATTCGAAGAGCGTATTGGCTGCGGTACGGGATGTCACGCCCTCGGCAATCGCCATGATGCCAAGTGAATGGGCGAGGGTACACATGCCACGTAGCAGGCTCTGCTGCTGGCTTTGATTCTCGATGTCCTGGCTCAGCGAGCCGTCGATTTTCATGAAGGTCAGGCCCAGGTCCTGGAGCCCCTCGATCTTGCCGAACTGGGTACTGACGTGTTCCAGGCCCATCCGGCAGCCCAGTGGCAGCAACTCCTTGCACAGGTTCTGCAACGCCTTGGGCTGCTGCATGGCGACCGATTGGGGGAGTTCGAACCACAGCCGGGACGCGCAGTCCGGGCGGGAGCGAATTCGTGTGAGCAGCTCACTGACGAAGCGGCCGTCTCGCAGCGAGTGCGCGGACAGGTTGATGCCGACGGGCTTGCCGCTTGACTCGGTGTCCTCCAGGGCCGCCGATACGACGGCCAGGTCCAGTTCTGCCGACATGGCCAGGCGCGATACCCAGGGCAGGAACACGCCGGCCGGCTGCCACTCTTCCTTCAGGCGCAGCCGGGAGGGTACCTCGTGGTGGATCAGGTGCCCCTTGTGATCGAGAACGGGGTAGTGGGCCAGAAAGACGCCTTGGTCAAGCGCCTGTTTCAGGGCCTGGCGCCACTCTTCATGGCTGGTGTAGAGCACGCTGCTGGCAGGCACGCTCAGTATGACCTGGCCGTTCTGCTCCTGGCTCTCGGCAGCCGCCAGCGCACCATCCAGGCTCGCCAGCAGCTTGGCCCGGCTCTCTCCCTGGGTGTACTCACACAGGGCGGAAGGTAGCGAAATCGCGTCATCGTGCTCGCCCGAAAGGCCTTCAAGGCATGTCTTCAGCTCGCCGCCAAGGGTTTCAAGGTCATGCTGCCTAGGCACGATCATCGCAAAATCGCTTCCGTTCAGTCTGCCTACCTTGCCGTCTCCGGAGAGATGACCCAGCTGTTTCAGGCTGCGGGCCACTTTGGCCAATAGAGCGTCGGTCGCGTTATGACCAAGCTGCTGATTGACTTCGGCCAGGCGGGCCACCCGTACCAGGGCGAGCGTGCCGCTGGCATCATCACTGTCGCTGCTAAGATGTGCCTGTAGCTGGTCGAGGAAGGGGCCCCGTGTGGGTATCGCCGTAACCGAATCGTGCTGCATGCGCCGGCGCAACTGGTCGAGCTTGTCGCTCTCTTCTCCCAGCATCTGTCGCACGGCGCCTGATAGCCGGTTCATGGCCTGCACCACTTCGCGAAGCTCCAGGGTCCTGGGCTCCCTGGCCGTGGCGAAGCGTCGCTCGCCGATCGCCTGGGCCTGGGAGACCACATCCCGCAGCGGGAGGCGAATGGTGCGAACGATCCAGCTCGCCAGCAGCAGACTGATCACACCGGCAATGGCAAACCAGCCGGCCAGTTCGAGGCTGCTACGCCATAGTGAGCGGTAGGCAAAGCTGTGCTGGCTTTCCAGCTCCAGCGTACCGAACTGCTGCCAGCCATCCTGTATGACGGCCTGGCCGGCTGGGATATCGAAGCGGACCAGGTCGACGAACCAGCCCGGCACGTCTTCGATGTGGTCGTTGGCAATGCGTTGTTCGATGACTTCGCCTGCGGGGTCACGAAGTTCGATGCGTCGATAGTGGCCGGTGTCGAACTGAGCGGCCAGCAGCAGCTCCAGAATGACCGGGTCTTTCTCCATCTGGCTCATGGAAAGCGCCAGCGCATTGGCGTTGTCGGTAT
>SKVX01000430.1 GCA_007129225.1 Halomonas sp. | reverse complement strand
TGCTGGCGGCGGACCGTGTCGTCCAGATCGGTTTGCGCGGCACCGGCTACTCCGCGGAGGACTTCGACTGGTGTCGCCAGCAGGGGTTTCGTGTCGTGACCGCCGAGGAGTGCTGGTACCAGTCGCTGGCACCTCTGATGGCCCAGGTACGCGAGCAGATGGGCGACGGCCCCGTCTATATCAGTTTCGATATCGATGGACTCGACCCCTCGGTCGCCCCCGGCACCGGCACCGTGGAGATGGGGGGCCTGACCTCCGCCCAGGGGCTGGAGCTGGTGCGCGGCGCCGCGGGCCTGAACATCGTCGGCGGGGACCTGGTCGAGGTCTCGCCGCCCTACGATCCCAGCGGCAACACCGCCTTGATGGGCGCCACCCTGCTCTACGAGATGCTCTGCGTGCTGCCGGGCGTGACCCGCCGCGACTGAGGTCCCAAGGCAATTTCAGCGCTCCGGATTCAACGACAACAAGCCTGAGGAAAAACAGCATGCCCTCCACTGAATCGACTACCGAAGAGACGGCCGCCCCTAAGCCGATCAGCCAGCAGCCGCTGGATCGACGCGATCTACTGCGATTCCTGATTCCCTCCCTGATCGGCGTCAGCCTGTTCCTGATCCCTTTCAAGGTCGGCGACACCATCAATATCGGCATGGGCCTGATGGCCGATGGTCTTCAGACGCTGCTCGAGGGCGCCCTGCCGGCCATTGCCGTGGCCGTGCTGACGGCCTCGGTGCTCGCGACCCTCTACGTCAAGCTGGGCCGCCCAGCCTGGGCCGAGAAAGGGGTGCTGCGCGACATGTTCCATGTCGGCCCGGTGTGGTTCGGCATGCGCATACTCGGTGCCGCCTTCGCGTTGATGACCTTCTTCCAGTTCGGCCCCGAGTTCGTCACCGCCCCCTTCACCGGCGGCGTGATGCTCAACGACCTGGCGCCGGTACTGCTGACCTTCTTCTTTTTTGCGGCACTACTGCTGCCCTTCCTGGTCGAGTTCGGCTTCATGGAGTTCATCGGCAGCCTGGTGCGCAAGCCCTTCCGCGTGATCTTCAACCTGCCCGGCCGCAGTGCCATCGATGCCACGGCATCGTGGATGGGCTCCGGTACCGTCGGGGTACTGATCACTACCCAGCAGTATGAGAAGGGTTACTACAATCGCCGTGAAGCCTCGGTGATCGCCACCAACTTCTCCATCGTCTCGATCGCCTTCGCCCTGCTGATCACCAGCTTCGTCGACCTCAACCACATGTTCGTCCAGTTCTACTTCACCGTGGTGGTATCGGGCTTGATTGCTGCCGTGATCGTGCCGCGGCTGCCGCCCCTGTCGCGCAAGCCGGACACCTATTACGAGCCGGTAGGTTGCCAACTGGCCGAGAAACGCACCGAGAACGTGGGCCTGCTCCGCTACAGTCTGAACCAGGCGGTGCGCCGTGCAGAGCATGCCCCCGGGCCACGGGAGCTGGCGCGCAACGCCCTGTTCAATGTCGCCGATATCTTCCTGGCCCTGCTTCCGCTGGTATTCGCCATCGGCACCGTGGCGCTGATACTGGCCGAGTTCACCCCGCTGTTCACCTGGCTCTCCTACCCCATGGTGCCGGTGCTCGAACTGCTGCGTATCCCGGAAGCCGAGGCCGCCGCCCCGGCAACGCTGGTGGGCTTCGCCGACATGTTCCTGCCTGCGGTATTGGCCACCAACATCGAGAGCGAGCTGACCCGCTTCGTGATTGCCTGCCTGTCGTTGACCCAGCTGATCTACATGTCGGAAATCGGTGCTCTGCTGCTGAAATCCAAGATACCGCTCAAACTGTGGGAACTGCTGGCGATCTTCCTGCTGCGCACCGCGGTGACGCTGCCAATCATCGCCTTCATGGCCCACACCTTCTTCTTCTGAGGTCACACCATGGCAACCGACACTCTGACCTGCGCCCGCCTGCTCCTGTCGCTCCTGCATGAGCGCTACGCAGTGAACACCGTCTTCGGCATTCCCGGCGTGCATACCGTCGAACTTTACCGGGGCCTGGAGAGCAGCGGCGTCCGTCACGTCACACCGCGTCACGAGCAGGGTGCCGGCTTCATGGCCGACGGCTATGCCCGGGCGACCGGTCGCCCGGGGGTCTGCCTGATCATAACCGGCCCCGGCATGACCAATATCGCCACCGCCATGGGACAGGCCCTGGCCGACTCGATCCCGATGCTGGTGATCTCCAGCGTCAATCGTCGCGACACCCTGGGGCGCGGCCAGGGCCGCCTGCACGAGCTGCCGAGCCAGCAGCAGCTGTTGGCCGGCGTATCGCGCTTCAGCCATACGCTGCTCGACCCCGCCGCCCTGCCCGAAGTCCTGGCCCGGGCCTTTGCCGTGTTTGGCGGCGAACGGCCCGGGCCGGTGCATGTCGAGATCCCCATCGACCTGTTCGGTGCGCCGGTGGCATCACCCTCGAGCTGGCAGGCAGCGCCTCTCTATCGCCCGGTTCCGGACCCCCGTGGCCTGGCCACGGCGGCGCAGTGGCTGCAGGAAGCCGCGCGGCCCCTGGTGTTGCTCGGCGGCGGCTGCGCCGATGCCCCCGAAGCGGCCCGGGCCCTGGTGGAGCGCCTGGATGCCCCGACGGTCACCACCATCAATGCCAAGGGTCTGCTCGGTCGTTCGCATCCGCTGGACCTGGGCGCCAACGCCGCCCTGCCGGCGGTCCGCGAGCTGGCCCACGGGGCCGATGTGATTCTCGCCGTGGGCACCGAGCTCGGCGAGACCGACTACGACGTGGTCTTTGACGACGGCTTCGCCCTCACCGGCCAGCTGATCCGCATCGACCTCGACGCCCAGCAGCTGGTGCGCAACCAGCCTTTGGCCCTGGGCCTGGTGGGCGATGCCGGGAGCAGCCTGGCGCTGC
>SKVX01000378.1 GCA_007129225.1 Halomonas sp. | reverse complement strand
TCGTACCTGGGACAGCGGTGAGATCACCTCCAAACTGCCCATGAGTGATGCCGCCGAGTCCAAGTATGGGGCGCCTCAGCTGACTATCCACCGCGGCGATCTGCTCAAGGCTCTGGAGGCGAAACTGCCAGACGCGGCGATCCGCCTGGGCAGCAAGGTGGCCAGTGTCGAGGCCGGCGACCAGCCGGTGATCCATTTCGAGGACGGCAGCAGCGAGCGCCTGGACGTGGTGATCGGCGCCGATGGCATCCACTCCGCGGTGCGCCGGTCGCTGTTCGGTGACGATAGCCCCGAATTTACCGGCCTGGTCTCCTACCGAGCGGTGGTGCCGCGCAGCGCGGTGCCCGAGGTGGAGAACCTGGATGCCTTCACCAAGTGGTGGGGCGAGACCGCCGACAGCCAGGTGGTGGTCTTCCCGCTGACCCGTGGCGAGGAGGTCTTTATCTTCGCGACCACCCCCCAGGAGGGCTGGCGCGAGGAATCCTGGACCCTGCCCGGCGACGTGAATGAGCTGCGTGAGGTCTATAAGGACTTCCACCCGGACGTGCGTGCCCTGCTGGCGGCCTGCGACAGCGTCACCAAGTCGGCCCTCTATGTACGCGAGCCTATGGAACGCTGGTCCGAGGGGCATGTGACAATTCTCGGCGATGCGGCACACCCCATGGTGCCCTTTATGGCCCAGGGTGCCTGCATGGCCATCGAGGATGCCGTGGTGCTGTCGCGCTGCCTGGCCGAGGCCGACCGTGAGACCGTGCCGGCAGCCCTGGCACGTTACGAGAGGGCCCGTCGCGAGCGCACCGCCCAGGTGCAGCGCGGCTCTCGGGCCAACAACTGGCTCAAGGGCGAAGGCAATGCCGACTGGGTCTATGGCTACGACGCCTGGGGCGTGGCCCTAGACTGACGTTCTCTATCACAACTCACAACTCACAACCACAAGAGCTAGAGAAGCCATGAAAACTTCCAACCTGACGAAAGTTGCCCTGACAAAACTTGCCGCCGGCCTGTCGCTGGCAGGCCTCTCCTTCACCGCCGCCGCTGATGGGGTGACCCTCAATGTGGTGAGCTTCACCCCCAAGACCGCGGCGGTCTCCGACGGCTTTGAGCGCTTCGTCAATGCCGTGAACGAGGAGTTCGAGGGGGAACTGGCGCTCAACTGGCGCGGCGGTCCCGAAGTGATGCCCCCCTTTCGCCTGGCCGATGCGGTGCGTAACAACTCCATCGATATGGCGCTGGTCAGCCCCAGCTACTACTCCGGTCTGGTGCCCTCCTCGAGCAGTGCCAATTTCTCCTTCAAGAACTACGAGAAGATCCTCGAGAGCGGCTACTACGACCGCATGACCGAGATCCACGCCGACCGTGGCCTGCGTTACCTTGGCGAGATTCCCGCCACCGACGTCAAGTTCTTCCTCTTCTTCAAGGATCGAATCGACGGCATCGACGACCTGGCCGGCAAGCGCATCCGGGTCTTCCCCACCGGCCTGCCCTTTGTCGAGGCGTTGGGGGCCAATGGTCTGGTGCTGCCCATCGGCGAAATTTATACCGCCATGGAGCGGGGCGCCATCGACGGTTTCATGCAGGGCAACCTGGGCTGGGCCGAGCAGTACGAGGACGTGGTCAACTACTACATCACTCCGCCCTTCTACCGTGCTGGCTTCAGCATCCTGGTCAGTCAGCGGGCCTGGGATCGCCTCCCCGAGGAGCTGCGAGGCGAGCTTCAGGATTATGTGCGCCATACCTTGGGGCCGGAGCTCGACCAGAGCTGGGGAGACGTGATCGCCGCCGGTAATGGCGAGGTGGAGGCCGCCGGTTTCGAGGAGATCGCCCTGGAAGGCGAAGAAGCCGAGCGTTACTTGCAGATCGCCATCGACGCGGCCTGGGAGCATATGCAGGAGCAGATCGGCAATGACGAACTGACGGCGGAGCTGCGCGCCATGCTGGTGGAGTGATCCACCCCGGTGGGGTGCCTCGTCCCATTCTGGGCGGGGCGCCTCCGACTTTCCCTACTTCAGGTGGCTCGATATGCAACAGTCACTCTCCCGCGGTACATCTCTTCTGTTACTGCTGATGCGGGGCGTGAGTCGTTTGAACCTGCTGCTGGCGGGCATCAGCGCAGCCACGCTGGTGGCTGCCACCGCAGCCGTCTTCTGCGAGATCCTGTCGCGATTCTTCTTCGGCAAGTCGCTGGTCTGGGTGGTGGAGTTAAGCGGTTATGCGCTGCTCTACATGACCTTCCTCGGCGCGCCCTACCTGCTGGAAAAGAACCGCCACGTGGCCATCGATATCGTCACTGAGCACCTGCCGCCGCGGCTGCAGGGGCCGTTGGCGTTTCTCGTGGCCCTGTTCGGGGCGGCCATCTGTCTCTATGCCGCCTGGTATGGCCTGGCGGTGACCCTGGACCAGTACCAGTTCGGCTCCCGCGAGACCACCGTGCTGGCGCCGCGCAGTTATCTGCTCACCTGGGTCTTTCCCCTGGGCATGTTCCTGCTCTCTATCCAGTTCGTGGCACAGGCCGTGGCCTGTCTGAAGCGCTGACCCTGTCGGCTCACCCGACTCAGGCCCCCTGTGGAGGTATGTTATGGATTGGTGGCTAACGCTATCGCTTATTCTCGGCGCCCTGCTGGTATTGATGATGCTGGGGCTGCCGGTGGCCTTTTCTTTTCTGGCGGTGAACCTGGTGGGCGCCTACGTCTTCCTGGGCGGCACCTCCGGCATCGAGCAGCTGGTGATCAACACCACCGATGCCTTGACCAGTTTCACTCTGGTGCCCATCGCCATGTTCATGATCATGGGCGAGGTGATGTTCCGCTCCGGCATCGCCAATGACCTGATGGACACCCTCGACAAGTGGTTCGGCAAGCTCAAGGGGCGTCTGGCCTTTA
>SKVX01000231.1 GCA_007129225.1 Halomonas sp. | reverse complement strand
CAACCGAAGGACCGGCGGGAGCGCCCGGCGCGCTTTCGCCTTCCGGGTTTCCGGGCGGCATGACCATGGCAAAAATGGCCGCATTGAGGTCTTCCAGTTCCCTTGCGCCGGTCATATCATTGATGGATGCGAAGTTCTGGGCAATATCCTCGGGGGTGGGGGGCGTCTGTTCATCGCCAAGGCGGATTCCATTGCCGGTGAGAACCGCCGCACGGTTGAAATACCCCATTCCGGCGTTGAAGATTTCTCCGGACTCGGCGCATTCCTCGCTGACGAGATAAAGCGAGACTGGAACGACAAGCTCGGGTTTCATTTTCTCGAACACTTCCGGGGGCATGATGTCTTCGGTAAGGCGGGATGCAGCCAGCGGTGCAATGGTGTTGACCTTGATATCGTATTTCTTCCCTTCGAGCTTGAGCGTGTTGGCCAGCCCCACCAGGGCCATCTTTGCCGCGGAATAGTTGGTCTGCCCGAAATTGCCGTAGAGACCGGCGGCCGATGTTGTCATGAGGATGCGGCCGTAGCCGTTTTCCCGCATGCGCGCAAAAGCCGGGCGGGTAACATTGTAGGCACCGTTCAGGTGGACGTCGAGAACGGCATTCCAGTTTTCCGGCTCCATCTTGGTGAAGCTCTTGTCCCGGAGAATTCCGGCGTTGTTGATCAGGATGTCGATCTTCCCGAACGTGTCGACTGCGATCCGGACAATGTTTTCCCCGCCTTCGGACGTGGCCACGTTGTCGTAGCTGGCCACGGCGCGTCCGCCTGCGGCAGTGATTTCGTCGACCACGCGCTGTGCGGGCGTGTCCGAACCGCCGCCCGAGCCGTCCCTTGCGCCCCCGAGGTCGTTTACCACCACGGCGGCGCCGCGTTTGGCAAGTTCAAGGGCATACGCCTTTCCAAGACCGCCGCCGGCGCCCGTGACAATGGCAACCCGGCCGTCGAAACGGATTTTGGAAAGCTCATCCGCGGCGCCGGGTATGGGTGTTGCCTTCCAGAAGTAATTGACAAAACCACGGTTCTTGTCCCCGGCTTTTTTCCTGAAGACCATTCGGACCGGGAGCCCCACCTTGATTTCATCCAGTTTGCAATCCGTGAAATCGGCCATGAAGCGCCCCCCGCCTTCGAACTGAATCATCCCGTAAATATGGGGGGGATCCAGGGAGACGGCAAGCAGATCGCCCGTGTAGGTTTTTACCCGGGCCGGTATTTCAGAGTATTCATAGTTTTCCTGGGAGTAACGCGCAAGGCATTCGGGGTTGACGCACACGGGGTTTTTGGGGAACTGGGGTGTGCCGCATTCTTTGCACTTTCCACCCACGAGCCCCAGGATCATCTCGCGTCTCCGGTACAGGGTCGTCATGGCGGTCTGGGTTTCAGCCTCGGCCCGGATTCCCATATCCGGTTCGACCAGGTCCCGGAAGACCAGGAAGCGGGAATAATTGTCCGTAACTGTCTTGTTGGCTACGGCGGTTTCAAAAGGGGCCCTGTCCCTGAACTTACCGATTTTGTCGGTGACCTCGAAACAGATGGCGTCGCACCCCTGCCCAAAGCCTGCAAGAATGATCCGCTCGCCGGGTTGTGCCTTGTCAAGGGCGGATGCCATCATCAAAAAGGGGTGGGCGCAGCCGGTCTCACCGCAGATTTCGTGGAGGTTGTCCGTGGCCTTTTCAGCGGCACCCAGTTTGTGTGCGATCTTTTTGTGTTCCGCCTTGAAGAAGCACGGGAAAACAAGCCGGTCAACGTCGTCCATGGTCATTCTCAGCTTTTCCAGGAGGCCGTTCACGGCTTTTGGAATGATTTTGGAATACCCCTCGTCGCGGATCCACCGCTCTTCCCAGGTGTAGTCGAACTGCTTTCGTGCGCCCCGGTAATGCCCCACAAAATCCTGGGTGGTTGTGTACGATCCCTTGAATGCGGCGATGACGTCCGTGTCGCCGACCATAAAGGATGCCGCGCCGTCGCCGAACCACATCTCGTAAAATCCGGCCGGACGCGTTTCACGCTTATCCGCGGCGGTCACCAGGATATTTTTCCGTTCCCCCCCTTTGGCCATTTCAAGGGCGGCGAGCAGGGCAGTGGTCCCGGCTTTCTGGGAGGACGTGAAATCCGATGCCATGACATCGTTTCTGAGGTTCAGGGCGGTGGCGGCGATCCCGGAGTTCTGGCGGTCCGCAAAGGGGAAGGTGGTGGACGCCAGGAACATGGCGTCCACCTGCTTATTGTCGATTCCCTTGAGGCAGTCGCGGGACGCCTCAACGGACATGGTCACGGAATCTTCGTCCCAGTTGCACATGGACCGGGTTCCCTGGGCCACCATTACGATGGCCGGCGCAAACCATCCCATAGCCTGGTAAATGGCCGACCTGTTGAGCCGGAGGCGCGGAATATAGGCGCCGTATGATGTGATACCGATCATTTCTTACTCCTTGTTTGATGGCGTCAATATCGAATTGTTGATACGTCGGGTGATTGCCTGCCCTACAAACTGAAAAGCTTTTCAATCAGCTGGGATTTCATGATATCTCCGCCGATTTGGAGCTTCCCGGATGTGTAGGCCTGCATGGGCGGAAGATCGCCGCCGGTCATCGCCAGGAAATCCCCCTCCTCCATTTTAAGGGTGCATGTGGGCTGGTCATGTGTTCCTGCTTCGACCCGGCATGTGCCGTCCTTGATGTCGCAGTACCAGTCACCGCCGCTCCCCCCGGTGATGTGATACTGGAAAACAACGGTTACGCCCTTTGCCGCATCCGGGTTGAAAGCCTCGGGCATGGCCTTGAACACGGCGGCCACGTCGGCGTATTTGGCGGCCTGGCCGCCGCCGGGTGTGCCGGAATCGCCGGGCCCGGCAGTGCCTGCCGATGAAAACGCGTTGATGACGTCGCCGAT
>SKVX01000167.1 GCA_007129225.1 Halomonas sp. | reverse complement strand
CATCCCCCTCCCGCTCGCGCAGCGGCGGGATCGCCACCGGATAGACCGAAAGACGATGGTAGAGGTCGGCGCGAAAGTGGCCGTCGCGCACCCCATCTGCCAGGTGCCGATTGGTGGCGGCAAGGATGCGGACATCGACCTGGCGTGGCGTATCCTCTCCCAGCCGCTGCACCTCACCATTCTGCAGCGCCCGCAACAGCTTGGCCTGGACGCTCAGTGGCAGCTCACCCACCTCATCGAGGAACAGGGTGCCTCCGTGGGCCGCCTCGAAGCGCCCCGCTCGGTCGCTGACAGCCCCCGAGAAGGCGCCCTTCACGTGACCGAACAGTTCGCTTTCGGCCAGCGACTCGGGCAGTGCCGCGCAGTTGACCTGCACCAGCGGCTGCTGGCGTCGTGACGAGCGCTGGTGAAGGCGCCGGGCGAACAGCTCCTTGCCCACACCGGTTTCGCCACTGAGCAAGACCGGCAGCCCCGATTCGGCCACCACGTCGAGCTCCTGCAGCAGGCGCTGAAGCGCGGCACTGTGGCCGAGAATCTCCCCGCCGACACTGGGCTCGACGGGAACCACTCCGCCGCCATGGTGTGCCATGTGCAGCGCCCGCAGTTCCTGCTCCAGGCGCGTCACTCGTACCGCAGCTTCCACCAGCAGTGCGTAGCGAGCCAGTGCTGTACGGGCCCTGGCATCGAAGGTACCCGCTACCAGGGCATCCAGGGTCAGTACGCCCCAGGGCTGGCCCTCCACATGCAGACTGATGCCCATGCAGTCGTGCACGTGCAACGGTTCGCCGGGGCGCTGCTCCACCAGGCCGTCATAGGGGTCGGGCAGGGTGGAGTCGGGGGCGAAGCAGGTGGTCCTGCGGCTGGCCAGTATCGTCGCCAGCCGAGGATGACGGGCCACCTCGAAGCGGCGCCCAAGGGCCTCGCGCACCAGACCGTCCACTGCCACGGGAGCCAGGATCCCCTGCTGCAAATGCAGCAGGCACACCGCGCCACAGCGAAACTCCTCCCGGAGGGTACGAACCAGGCGCTGAAGCCGCACGGCGCTGGGAAGGTCGGCGGCCATATCGGCCAACAGGCTATCATCGAGCATGGTGATTATGACCATACAAGGGTTTTATTAACCCTACCTGAATAGGGTTTAAATCACCACTATTACGGCAATTCATTGTTGCTAAACAACTTAAATCATGGCACGGAGCTTGCAGCATGATCGACAGTGGAAAGTAAGTAAAACGAGACACCGTCTCCCTACTGCATTGAGGAAGTCATATGAACCTGCTCGAACAACCCGTCGGTCGCCTCGCCCTGGACCTCCCCGGAGCCACCCGTGTCTTTCACCAGAATCGCATCGACTTCTGCTGTGGCGGCCGCCTAAGCCTGCAAGCCGCCGCCGAGCAGGCCGGCGCCGATCTCACCTCGCTCGTTTCGGCGCTGGAAGCCCTGCCCGCCGGCAACCCGGACCAGCGCGACTGGCAGTCGGCCAGTAACGACGAGCTGATCGATCACATCCTGACCCGATACCATGACGTGCATCGCCAGCAGTTGCCTGAGCTGATCCGCATGGCGCGTCGCGTGGAGCAGGTACATGGCGAGCACGAAACCTGCCCCAATGGGTTGGCCGACCTGCTCTCGGTCATCTTCCAGGAGATGGAGAGCCACATGCAGAAGGAGGAGCAGATCCTGTTCCCGATGCTGCGCAGCGGGATGGGCGCCCAGGCCCAGGGGCCGATCTCGGTCATGCGCCAGGAGCACGACGACCACGGCGAAAATCTCGATGAGGTCATGGCGCTGACCGACGACATCACACCTCCCAAGGGGGCCTGTACCACCTGGCGTGCGCTGTACACCGGTCTCAACGAATTCCGCGAAGACCTGATGCATCACATTCATCTGGAGAACAACCTGCTGTTCGAGCGCGCCGGCTGACGAGACGACCCGTTCACGCAAACGGCGCCCCGCGGGGCGCCGTTTGCGTTGGTCATCTCTGGCCTTCAGACCGTGCGCGAGAAGCGCCCTTCGTTCGGCTTCAGGTAGGCATCGAAGGCCATGGCCATGTTGCGCATCATCAGTCGCCCGGCGGGCTGCACCTCGATTTCACCGTCGCGGATAGCCAGCAGACCGTCGGCCTGCATCTCCTCGAGTTGATCCAGCGCATCGGCAAAATAGTCTCGGAAAACGATGTCGTGTCGCGCTTCGATGTCGCCGAACACGATCCGTCCGTGGCACATCAGGGCATTGATCACATCGCGACGCAGCCGATCATCCTCGTTGAGTCGATAGCCTCGCATGACCGGCAGCCGCCCCTCCTCGAGCCGATGCTGATACTGGGCGGTCTCCTTGACGTTCTGGCTGTAGCTGTCCCCCACCTTGCCGATGGATGTGATGCCTAGCCCGATCATGTCGCAGTCCGCATGGGTGGAATAGCCCTGGAAGTTGCGCTGAAGGGTGCCGTTCTCCTTGGCCAGGGACAGCTCGTCCTCGGGCAAGGCGAAGTGATCCATGCCGATGTAGACGTAGCCGGCCGCGGTCAAGCGGCGAATGGTCAGCTCGAGCAGCTCAAGCTTGCGCTCCGGCGGCGGCATGTCCTCCGGGCGGATGAGCCGCTGGGCCTTGAAAAGGTCCGGCAGGTGCGCATAGCTGTACGCAGCGATGCGATCCGGGCGCAGCGCGATGATCTTGTCCAGGGTGGTATCGAAGCTCGCCACGGTCTGCAGCGGCAGGCCGTAGATCAGGTCGACGCTGATCGACTCGAAGCCGGCGTCGCGGGCCGCCTTGACCAGCGACACCACCTGCTCCTCGCTCTGCACGCGATTGACGGCTTGCTGGACATCCGCATCGAAGTCTTGAACGCCGAAGCTGAGACGGTTGAAGCCCAGGTCATGGAGTTCAT
>SKVX01000098.1 GCA_007129225.1 Halomonas sp. | reverse complement strand
GTTGCTGGGATCCGTCTCGTCGATGACATGCCAGCCGGTGACCGGCAGGTTCATGTCCTCGGCATCGCGGATCGGCTCGACTCGGGCTTGCCTCGGTCCCGTCTTGGGCATGTGGCCTCCTAGTCACAGGTACGTCTCGAAAATGACCGTGCCCCCTCAAGCTAGCCAAGTGCCTCGACGTTGCCAAATCCTCCACGGCTCGCCCGAGCCAGGCCCGCGGCTCACTCCACCATGTCGGTCACCGCCCCGGTGGAGGCAGAACTCACCGTCCGAGCGTACTTGGCCAATACGCCACGGGTATAGTGCGGCGCCGGCTGCTGCCAGGCCGCCCGACGCCGCTGCATCTCGCCGTCATCCACCGCCATCTCGATGGTGTTGGCCTCGGCATCGATGGTGATGGTGTCGCCATTCTCCACTAGCGCCAGCGGCCCGCCATCGAAGGCCTCGGGGGAGACGTGGCCGACCACGAAGCCGTGGCTGCCGCCGGAGAAGCGCCCGTCGGTGATCAGTGCCACGTCGTTGCCCAGCCCCCGGCCCATGATCGCCGAGGTCGGGGTGAGCATCTCGCGCATGCCGGGCCCGCCCTTGGGGCCTTCATAGCGAATCACCACCACGTCACCGGCCACCACGGTCCCGTCATTGATGCGCGCCTGGGCTTCCTCCTCCGAACCGAACACCCGCGCGCTGCCGGTAAAGCGCGTGCCCTCCTTGCCGGTGATCTTGGCCACGGCCCCTTCGGGTGCCAGGTTGCCGTAGAGGATACGCAGGTGACTCTCGGCCTTCAGCGGCGCCGACAGCGGCGCGATGATCGACTGCTCTTCGGGATAGGGCGCCACGTCGGCCAGGTTCTCGGCAAGCGTCCTGCCGGTCACGGTCAGGCAGTCGCCGTGGAGCAGCCCGGCATCGAGCAGCATCTTCATCAGCGGCTGGATGCCGCCAATCGCCACCAGCTCGCTCATCATGTAGTGGCCGCTGGGGCGCAGGTCAGCGAGCACCGGCACCCGCTTGCCGATCTCGGTGAAATCCTCGAGGGAGAGCGGCACGCCCACGGTATTGGCCATGGCGATCAGGTGCAGCACCGCATTGGTGGAGCCGCCCAGGGCGATGACCACGGTGATGGCGTTCTCGAAGGCGTCGCCGGTCATGATGTCGGAGGGCTTGATGTCCCGCTCGAGCAGCTCCAGCACTGCGGCACCGGCCGCTTCGCAGTCATCCTGCTTGGCCTGGGAGACGGCATTCTGCGCCGAGCTGCCCGGCAGGCTCATGCCCAACGCCTCGATGGCCGAGGCCATGGTGTTGGCCGTATACATGCCGCCGCAGGAACCTGGGCCCGGTATCGCCTTCTCCTCGATCTGCTTCACTTCGATGAGATCGAGATCACCGCGGGTGTAGGCGCCCACGGCCTCGAACACCGAGACGATATCGGTGTGTCCCTCGCCGGGCAGGATGGTGCCGCCGTAGACGAACACGCTGGGGCGATTCAGCCGCGCCAAACCCATCAGGCAGCCCGGCATGTTCTTGTCGCAGCCGCCAATGGCCACCAGGCCGTCAAAGCCCTCGCAGCCGGCCACGGTCTCGATGGAATCGGCAATCACTTCCCGCGACACCAGTGAGTACTTCATGCCCTCGGTACCGTTGGCGATGCCGTCGGAGATGGTGATGGTATTGAAGATCACCCCCTTGCCGCCGGCCGCGTCGGCGCCGTCACTGGCCCGCTCGGCGAGGGTATGGATATGGCTGTTGCAGGGCGTGAGATTGCTCCAGGTGGAAGCGATGCCCACCTGGGGCTTCTTGAAATCGTCGTCGGTGAAGCCCACGGCACGCAGCATGGCACGGCTGGCGGACTTCCCGATGCCATCCACTACCGGGGCGGAGTGACGGCGGCGTGGATCCTCGGGCGTATCGCTCATGACGCTTCCTCTATCGTTGTTCAGGGGTAATAGAGAGAGGGTGGACCGCCGACAGGACCGCTGTCCACGACAAACCACCATTCTTGCCACAAGTCGAGGCGGCGGCACCTGCTGGCGCGCTGCCTCAGCGCGGCTGCACGGCGTCGTGGAAGGCACGTTCCTTGGCCACGGTATCGCGGAAACGCTCGGCCAGGCGGGCGAAGGCGACGTCATCGAGCGCCGCTGCCTCCTCGTCCAGGCGGCGGCGCAGCCAGGCCACGAAATCCTGAAAGGCGTGATTGTCGTGCAGGCCGATCCACTCCCCCATCAGCGGATGCAACCCGTCTACGGGGGTCACGCGCAGCGCCCACTCGAGATAGACCCACTCGGTGACCACCAGCACCGCCAAAATCTCAGCGTAACGGCCTCCCTGGCCGGTATCGCGCAGCAGCTCGCGAAACGCCAGGGTCTCCGGCAGATAATCCGGCGCCTCGCGCTGGGCCCCCGGGACACCGAAGGCCTCGAAGGTGCGCTGGAAGGTACTGTTCTCGTCGCTGGTCAGCATGCCCATGAACTGGCCCAGCACCACCCGGTCGGCCATGCTCGGCGCCTGGCCGATGGCGTGGCCGATCAACGCGGTGAAGGGGTCGACGAAGCCGTAGTCCTGCACCATGTAGGCGGCGAAGTCATCACCCGACAGCCGCCCCTCGGCCAGGGCGTCGAACAGCGGGTGGTTCACCGTGGCCGACCAGTCCGGCTCGCTGATCTCGCGCAACCAGTCGGTGATGCGTGCCGATTCGCGGCCGGCGGCCCAGGCGTTCCAGTCAGAGCGTGTCGTCATCAGGCGTCTCCCTTGTTTGCCAGGGGAAATTTCGCTCCCGGGCGCAGCCAGGCGATCAGCAGGCTGGCCAGGGTGGAAGCGACCAGCGCACCGAGGAACGGCGCCAGGGTGGGAATGCTGTCGGGGAAACTCGCCGCCAGCACGCCGGCGGCCAGGCTGCCCT
>SKVX01000438.1 GCA_007129225.1 Halomonas sp. | reverse complement strand
TCGACATATCGGCTCTGGAATTCCCAAGAAAATCAGACCCTCGATTGTAGCCATCTTCGCCGCCCACTGCACCCGCTGACACGGCCTTGACCGAGATGATCGGCATCTGCATGACCGGGCAGGCATGGCGGACTGATGGACAGGAGCCCCGTGGCCGGCACTGGGCAGCCCGGGTGGCAGCGAATGGAACACTCGTTTAGATACCAAGCTCGTTAACTCCCTTCGCATTGCGGTCGAGTCTTCTTCGGACGACAGCGGCTGGGCGCCGCTCGCAGCCGTCGGTAGCAATATTGTGAAGCAGTTTCAGGATTTCGATTCACGGAATTATGGCTATCGAAAGCTCGGGGAGCTGGTGGCGCCAACGGAACTCTTCGACATCGAGGAGAGACCTACCAGGGGTGAGTGTTCTAAGGTTATCTATATTCACGATAAGCGAAAGAAGTGAGGGGTGTCTGACCATGGGCACTGTCACGTAATATCTCCCCAGGCTCACGCGGGTAAGAGGTAAGGGTGGAGCGACAGCAGGGTTTCGTGTTGACCCGCCATTGGCGGGATACACCCGCGGGTACCGAGGTCACGTTCTGGTTGGCGACCGACGCCGGCCCGCGGTGCGTGCGTTTGCCGCCGCAACCCTCGGTGGCCTTCATTCCTGCCGAACAGCGGGTTCATGCGGAAGTCCTGCTGCATGGAGAACGTGACGTGGAGCTGCGCCCCCTCGAGCTCCGTGATTTCCAGCAGCGCCCGGTGCTGGGGCTCTACTGCCGGCACCATCGACAGCTGATAAATCTGGAGAAACGCCTGCGCGAGGCCGGTATCGACGTCTTCGAGGCGGATGTGTGGCCGCCGGAACGCTACCTGATGGAGCGTTACATCACCGCGCCGGTCCGGTTCGCGGACCCTGAGGCTGCCCAGGGCGCAGAGAGCGACTTGATCGAGACCCAGTTCAGGCCAGCGCCTGAGTACCGGCCACGGCTCAGGCTCGCTTCGTTGGATATCGAAACCAGCGAACGGGGCGCTCTCTACTCCATTGCCGTGGAGGGCTGCGGTCAGCGCCAGGTCTACATGCTGGGGCCGGCGAATGGCGGGGAGGATGAGTCGGGCGATGAGTCCGAGCCGCGGGACTTTTCGTTGCACTATTGCGATGACCGCAAGGCGCTGCTGGAGCGATTGAATGAGTGGATCGCACGGCACGACCCGGATGCGATCATCGGCTGGAACCTGGTGCAGTTCGACCTGCGAATCCTGCAGCGCCATGCTGAGCAGCTCGGCGTACCGTTATTGCTAGGCCGCGGCGGCAAGTCCATGGAGTGGCGCGCCCACGGCAGCAACACCAACCATTTCTTTGCCTCGGCCGCAGGTCGGCTGATCATCGACGGTATCGATATGCTGCGTCAGGCAACCTGGCGTTTCGCCTCGTTCAGCCTGGAGCACGTTGCCCAGGAGCTGCTGGGCGAAGGCAAGGCCATCGACAGCCCCTACCAGCGCATGGACGAAATCAATCGCATGTTCGCCGAGGACAAGCCCCGGCTTGCCCGCTACAACCTCAAGGATTGCGAGCTGGTCACGCGCATCTTCGCCAAGACCGAGCTGATCGACTTCCTGCTCGAGCGGGCCGCCGTCACCGGCCTGCCCGCCGACCGCAGCGGCGGCTCGGTGGCGGCATTCGCGCACCTCTACCTGCCGCGCATGCATCGGCTCGGCTATGTCGCGCCCAATCTCGCGCCACGCCATGGAATGGGAGCCAGCGAGGAGAGCCCGGGCGGCTTCGTCATGGATTCGCGACCGGGGCTCTATGATTCGGTGCTGGTGCTGGACTTCAAGAGCCTCTACCCCTCGATCATCCGCACCTTCCTGATCGATCCGGTGGGGCTGGTGGAGGGTCTCCGCGAGCCGGAGCAGGAGAGCGTGCCCGGCTTCCGCGGGGCCCGCTTTTCACGCACGCAGCATGCCCTACCGGGTATCGTGGAGCGGGTGTGGCAGGGCCGCGAGACGGCCAAGCGCGAACGCAATGCGCCCTTGTCCCAGGCGCTGAAGATCATCATGAACGCCTTCTATGGCGTATTGGGCTCCAGGGGCTGTCGCTTCTTCGACCCCCGCTTGGCTTCATCGATTACGTTGCGTGGCCACGCCATCATGCACCGGACGCGAGAGCTGATCGAAGCTGAGGGATATACCGTTATCTACGGTGACACCGACTCGACCTTCGTCTGGCTTGGCACCCCCCGCGCCGAGCCGGAGGCCAGCGCGATCGGGCGTGCACTCGCAGAGAAGGTCAACCGCTGGTGGGACGAGCACCTGAGCTCGACGCTTGGGCTGGAAAGTGCCCTGGAGCTGCAGTTCGAGACGCATTACTGTCGCTTCCTCATGCCCACCATTCGAGGTGCCGAGCAGGGCAGCAAGAAGCGCTACGCCGGGCTGGTCCGGGGGGAGGGCGGCGAGGAAAGTATCGTCTTCAAGGGCCTCGAGGCGGTTCGTGCGGATTGGTCTCCGCTGGCCAAGGCCTTCCAGCAGGAGCTCTACCGTCGCGTTTTCACTCATCAGCCGCACAGTGAGTTCGTGCATGACTACGTTCGGCGTACCCTTGCCGGCGAGTACGATGAGCGGCTGGTCTATCGCAAGCGGCTGCGGCGCAGGCTCGACGACTACCGTCGCAACGTGCCGCCGCATGTTCGAGCGGCGCGGCTGGCCGACGAGTACAACCAGCATCTGGGCCGGCCGCGTCAGTACCAGAACGGTGGCTGGATCCGCTATGTGATGACCGTGGCGGGGCCGGAGCCGCTGGAAACTCGCCGTTCGGCCATCGACTACGAGCACTATCTGAGCCGGCAACTGCAGCCGGTGGCCGATGCCATCCTGCCTTTCGTCGGCGATGACTTCTCTACCCTGGTCGACCGAC
>SKVX01000339.1 GCA_007129225.1 Halomonas sp. | reverse complement strand
TCGCCCGGCTGGAGCAGAACCTGGAGCACGCCCGCAGCCGGGAAGCCCAGCTGGGGCGCGACCTGGAGAGTGCCCATCGCGAACTCGCCGAGCTGGATCGGCTCGGCGAAGACGACCAGGCGCGGCTGGCGGGGCTCGACGAGCGGCTCGAACGCCTGGGCCCCGAACAGGAAGAGGTCGCTGAACAGCTCGCCGAGCTGGAGGCGGTGCTGGAAGACGCCGAGCCGGCTGCCGAGGAGGCCGAGCTCGCCCACGAGGCCTTCAGCGAGGGTTGGCGTGAAGCCAGCCTTGCCGCGGAGCGTGCCCAGGATCGCCTGCGCGACCTGGAGGAGCGGCTCACCCGGCTGGACGTCGACGAGCAGCGCCGTCGCCAGCAGCAGCAGGAACTGCCGGACCTGGCCGAGCTGCAGGCGCGGCGGAGCGAGCTTCAGGAGCGGCTGGCCGAGTTCCTGCTTGAGCAGGAGGGCGTCGAGGCGCGGCGCGAGCAGCTGCAGGAGCAGCGCGACACGGCCCGCGCCACCGCCGCCACCCTGGAGCAGCGGCGCGAGGAACTTCGCGCCCGGCGCAGCACGCTTCAGGGTGAGCTCGCCTCGCTGGAAGCGCTGATCCAGGCCGCCCTGACCGACCCGGACGAAGCGCTGGCGTCCCACCTATCCGATCACGGCCTGGGTGACGCACCTCGGCTGGGGGCATCCCTGGAGGTCGATCATGGCTGGGAGGCCAGCGTCTCCTGGGTGCTGGCACCCTGGCTCAAGGCGCGGCTGGCCACCCCTGGTTCCTTCCAGGCCGCCAGCGCTGCGCCGCCTGCCGAGCTGGGCGCGCTCTCCCCCGATGCCGTTGGCGAACCGCCGGCCCAGAGCCTGGCAGCCCGCGTACGAGGCGCCGGTGCCGCGGTGGCCTGGTTGGGAGCGATTCGCTGCGTGGAAAGCGACGCTCAGGCCTGGGACGAACGCGAAGGCCTGGCCCCGGGCGAGAGCCTGATCACGCCGCAGGGCCTATGGCTGGGGCGCGACTGGGTGCGCCATCGCGGCGAGGGGACAGGCCCCGACGCCTTGCTGGTCAGCCGTCGACGCCGGGACGAGGTCGCCGCGGAGCTGGACGAGGTCGAGACCCTGCTGGTCGCCCAGGACGCCGAGCTGGCCGTCGAACGCGAGCGTGCCGAGCAGGCGGAAGGCGCCCTTGAAGGCGTACGCCACGACGAACGCCGCCTGGCCACGGAACATCAGCAGCTGGCGGTCCAGGACAGCGGCCTGGCCAGCCGGCTCGAGCACCTGCAGGGACGGGCCGCCGAACTGGTGGAGGAGGTCGGGCGGCTGCGCGAGACTGGGGAAGAGACGCGGCTGGCCATCGAAGAGGCCCGGGAACAGTGGCAGCAAGCCATGGAGAGGCTCGAGGAGGGCGCCGAGCAGCGAGAGCGGCTGGAGCGGGAACGCACCCAGGGCCGGGAGCGGGTCGCCTCGCTGCGTGCCCGCCAGCGACCGCTGAACGAGCGTGTCCAGCAACTGGCGCTGGAACACCAGCGACTCTCCACCGAGCGGGCCGGCCTGGCGGAGCAGCAGGGGCGTGCCGGCGACGCCCGCCAGCGCCTTGCCGCCCGCTGTGACGAATTGAGCGAAGCGCTGGAGCAGCTGCGCGAGCCCGACGAGGAGCAGCGCGAACGTCTCGACGACCTGCTGCACCGGCGCGAAAACGACGAGCGGGCACTTAATGAAGTGCGTGGCCGTGCCGCCGAGCTGGCCGAATGGCTGCGCGAGGACGAGCAGGCCCGCCAGGGGCACGAACGCAGCCTGGAAGGGATCCGCGAGCGGCTCCAGGCGTCACGCATGCAGGTCCAGGCCCTGGCGCTCAAGGCCGAAACCCAGGACGAGCAGCTGGCTGAACTCGGTCATGAGACGGCGGTCTTACTGGAGTCGCTGGACCCCGAAGCCACCGAATCCGCCTGGCAGACCCGGCTGGAGGAGGTCGCCGAGCGGGTCCGCCGGCTGGGTGCGATCAACCTCGCCGCCATCGAGGAGTATGACCAGCAGGCCGAGCGTCGCGACTACCTGGAGGCCCAGCAGGCCGAATTGAACGAGGCCCTGGAGACACTGGAGAAGGCGATTCGGCGTATTGATCAGGAAACCCGTACCCGTTTCCGCGACACCTTCGAGCGGGTCAATCAAGGTCTGCAGACGCTTTTCCCCCGAGTCTTCGGTGGTGGAACCGCATGGTTGACGCTCACCGGGGATGATTTGCTGGATACCGGCGTAGCGATCATGGCGCGTCCTCCCGGCAAGAAGAACAGCACCATTCACTTGCTCTCTGGAGGCGAAAAAGCACTGACTGCCCTGTCGCTGGTCTTCGCCATCTTCCAGCTCAATCCGGCCCCTTTCTGCATGCTCGACGAAGTGGATGCACCACTGGATGATGCCAATGTGGGACGCTATGCCAAGCTGGTGAAGGACATGTCGGATTCGGTGCAGTTCATCTATATTACCCACAACAAGATCGCCATGGAGGCGGCGGAAAGGTTGATGGGTGTTACCATGCAGGAGCCCGGCGTTTCACGCCTGGTTGCCGTAGGGGTCGAGGAGGCCGCCGCGCTGGCCGAGGCCTGACAGCGCTTGCAAGGGCTGAAGAAACGCGATATCAGAATGTATATCATGGTCAGATCGCACTATCGGAGTGTGAAATGACAGGGAAAGGCGCAGGGTCGATTGGACTCTCAAGCGAGAATGCCGGGGCTTGACAAATAAAAAAAGTGGCCCTTTTTCAGGCAATCGCGCTATGCTGTTGACGGACATCCATCCGGCATGGCGCCCTAGTGATAGGCAAGACGACCCATGGAACTTAGAGAATGGCTGATCATTCTGGGGCTGGCACTGGTGACACTCATCGTAGTTGATGGGGTACGTCGCCTGAAAC
>SKVX01000382.1 GCA_007129225.1 Halomonas sp. | reverse complement strand
CCGGCACCGGAGGGGGCGGAAACGACGAAAAGCGTACCTTGGGACATGACGGCTCCGGGTCAGTGACGAAGATTCGACAGGGGCGAGCATTATACGTGGCTTGGGACGCTTGCGTCATGGGTTGCCGGCTGACTCGAGATATTTCTCGATACCCCGGTCAACAGCCATGAGCGGCTTACATTCAGCCCTTGCCGATTGTTTTGTGCAGGTCCAAGACCAAGCGCTATGGCCAGGAGATGCGGGCGTTCGGTACCCGCTGCAATAGAGCAGAATATGCCCCTGCTCAAATGGCAGGGGCGTGTTCTTTTTTTGGTATCGTGTTCGAGACCTTATCCAGGGAGGGTTTATGGCCTTTCGATTTCAACGCCGCATTACCCTCGCGCCGGGGCTGCGGCTGAACCTCAGCAAGCGTGGCCTTGGCCTGTCGCTGGGACCGCGCGGGGCTGGCCTCAGCGTCGGCCCCCGTGGGGTGCAGGGTCATGCCGGCCTTCCCGGCACCGGGCTGGCTTACCGCCAGAAGCTCAACAACAAGGATGCTGATCGTCGGGGTGCTGCCTCGCCGGCATCAGCAGGCAGCAGTGCCGCGTCAGTTCTTGAGGAGCTCCTGGCCGAAGGCGCTTCCTTGCCGGTGTACTTGGAGGTTCGCGACAACGGTCAGGTCGATTACTTCCACGCTGATGGTCTCCGGATGAGCGATGCTGAAGCGCGGGTGTTGCGCCGTCATGCGGAAGACTCGCTCCGGGAGCAGTTGGAGGCTCACTGCTTGCGGCTGAACGACGATCTTGTGCGGTTGGGGATGCTGCATGAGCAGACACCCCATCCCGATGAAAAGGGCTATGTGCCCCAGGCTTTTGAGGAATCGCCTCCTTCACCACCGGTACTCATCACCCTTGCCTGGTGGCATCGGCTCTGGCCACCGGCCAGGCAGCGGGTCGAGCAGGAGAACCATCAGCGCCAAGTGACATTTGACGAGCACTATCGCCAGTGGGAGTGGCGCAAGACTGAACACGACGCCGCTGAGTTCGCGCGTCAACAGCGGGAAGAGGAGGGCGTCTGGGGTGACCTGGATGCCATGGAGCAGACCCTGCGCGAGCGCCTCGAAGAGATCGAGTGGCCGCGTGAGACGGTGATTGATTTTGATCTTGGTTCCGACGAGCGCACGATCGCCGTGGATATCGAGTTACCGGACGAGGAGGAAATGCCCGACCGTGAGTGGAGCATGCCCGCTAAGCGGCTGAAGCTCACGCCGAAAAGGCTGAGTGCCACCCGGCAGCGCAAACTCTATCGCGACCACGTGCACGGCATCGCCTTCCGGGTGCTGGGTGCAATCTTTGCCCGCTTGCCCACCGTGCAGGAAGCCCGGGTCTCCGGCTACCGCCCGATTACTGAGTCCGCGACAGGTGGTGAGCGCGATCAATACCTCTACAGCGTCAAGGTCACCCGTGCGCAGTGGAGCAAGATCCACTTCGACCAGCTAGAGCAAGTCGACCCGGTAGCGGCCATGGAGGCCTTCACCCTAAGGCGCGACATGACCAAGACCGGGATCTTCCGCGATATCGAGCCCTTTAAGCTCGTATAGTGTCGGTGGTCTCAAGGACCGAGCGCTTTGAGCCACCACTCGTGTGTGCTGATCATCCGGAACCTGACAATTCGTGTAAATGTGCCCGGACATCACTCGATATTCTGGATCTGTTCGCGCATCTGTTCGATCAGCACCTTCAGTTCCACCGCGCAACGAGTGGTGTTGGCGACCACGGACTTCGACGACAGGGTATTGGCTTCGCGGTTGAGCTCCTGCATCAGGAAGTCGAGCCGGCGCCCCATGGGGCCTTTCTGGCCCAGCTGGCGCTCCACTTCGGTGACGTGGGTCGCCAGGCGGTCGAGCTCCTCGTCTACGTCGGCCTTCTGGGCCAGCAGGACCAGCTCGGCCTCGAGGCGCTGGGGGTCGAGTTCGGCCTTGACCGACTCGAGGCGCTCCAGCAGCTGGGTACGCTGGCGCTGGAGTATCTCCGGCATCAGCCGGCGCACCTCGGCCACCTGTTCGCGCACGCCTGTCAGGCGGTCGCGGATCAGGGTGGCGAGTTTCTCGCCCTCCCGGGCACGCGCTTCGATCAGCTCACCCAAGGTCGCCTCGAACAGTGCCGCGGCCTCGGATTTCACCACATCGAGATCGATACCCTGAGATTCGAGCACGCCGGGGTGGTCGAGCAGCGCCAGGGCATCCGGCATCGGCGCTTCGGGCAGGACCTCACGCAGCTCGCCGAGGGCGCTAGCCAGGGCATCGAGGCGCGAACGGTTGACCGCCAGGGTTTCGCTGACACTGGTCGGCTCGAAGCGCAGGTTGCACTCTACCTTGCCCCGGGCCAGCCGGGTACGCAGCGTCTCGCGAAAGGCGGGCTCCAGGTCGCGCAGGGCTTCGGGAAGCCGGAAATGGGGTTCCAGGTAGCGCTGATTCACCGAGCGCAGCTCCAGCTGCAGGCTGCCCCACTCGCCTTCCCGGCTCTGGCGGGCGAAAGCGGTCATGCTGTGAACTCTGTTCTTTCCGTCAGCCATAGCGACTCCCCGATACCGCGGGCTGTGGCCCTTTGGCCGCAGCGGGTGAAATGTCTGGCAAGGAGTGTACCCGATTCGGCGCGCCGACCGTGTAGAATGGCCTCTTTTCCGACGTCGGTCGGCTGCCGGTGGCAGAGGCGGCGGCCGGTGTCATACCCAACCCCCTATGTATTTGAGAGGTAACATGGCTTCCGACCTCAAGCGCTCCAGTGGACGACGGCCCGACCAGCCTCGCGAGATCCGGCTCACCCGCGACTACACGCGCCATGCCGAGGGTTCCGTGCTGGTGGAGTTCGGCGACACCAAGGTGCTGTGCAACGCCAGCGTGGAGGCCGGTGTACCGCGCTGGTT
>SKVX01000550.1 GCA_007129225.1 Halomonas sp. | reverse complement strand
TAATGGCCGCTCATCGAATGTTGTGGTGGGGGTTCATCCATAATGATAGCTCACCTGTATTTTTTATGTTCGCTGCCCACATTGAGTTATCTCCTGAAAAATCTGCAGAGGTTGATCAATTTGCAGGGGTTGGCTATGGTCGGCTTAAAAAATTATGGAGGTTATGTGTTGTGAGTTCAGAAATGTATAGAAGTCTGCCACTAATTGAGGGCTTCAGCAAGGCCGTTAATTTTGGAGCATAGGAAGGCGACGTATGGAATTCGTGAAAGCTACAGAGGACGATCTCTACGCTTAGGTTTGACGTTGGTATTCTCTGGCGCAGTCGATGAAGGTGCACCAAGAGGAGTTTGAACCACTCAATTTCTGTCAGAAGTGACGTGGGCGATTCAGTGCATGGGTTCAGCAGTAGGCCTTACTTCATTTCTTAGATGATCAAACGGTTGTCCTGCTCATGTGGACTGCGAGTCGCGCACAATCCGACTCATGAACAAAAGCGAAATAGCTATATTGTTGAGAGTATAATGATTTTTGCTGACCTTTCTGCGGAAGGGTTGGAATAGAAGAATGACGATCAAGAGGGTGCGGGTAGGACGACGGCCAGTATTGAAAGCACTCGGAGCAAGCGCTGTTGGAGGAACGTTCCTCACTGGAACCGCAAGTGCCAGGCCAAACCACTATGGAAACGGCAATGGTATTGGTGCCTGGCTCAACGAGAAACCTTCGCTTATCGGACAGAAAGTGTGGGACGGAGGTATCGTTGATCGAACCGGCGAGGATGAAATAGAGATAAACTTCAATGCGCTGTTAGTGGTTGATGGAGAAACAATTGGGCCTTTCGCTGTGGAACCTCGGGCTGTAAAAGTCTCACCGGGTACGACGGTCAGATGGAACTGGGAAGCGCCACCTGGACACAATCTCGTCTCGTTTTTCCACCCACCCCATTCGGGACCTGAGGACTGGGAGGATGATAATGGTGGTTTCGCCGTTCCACCCGTCGATGCACCATTTGAATTCGAGTTTGAAAATCGTGGCAACTATCTGTATTACTGCCATCCCCACGGAACGCCCTACGAGGCCGTTGCTGGACCTGAGGGTGAATTTGTAGGGAAAAACTTGCTTGGCCACCGCGGAGTGGTCAAGGTCGTCGGGAATAAGCGGGACTGACTACCACGACAATTCCCCGTTCTTCGCTTGATTTCTTGCTGAATACCCACCTTGTAAGCAGCCGATCTCCAAAGACACTACCAACAGGTCGTAGAACCTCCCGCGATCAGTTCGCAGTCCTCGTAATTAGTTGCTTCAGTACACTGGCTGTGGATTGAACGGGGCTCGTCTTCTGTATATACCCTTTGTAAGTCTCACACGTTCTTGAAAGAGCATGAGAACGTTGTGTCAATCGGTGATTGATTTTCTTTCTCGCCACCAGTTTGGACGTACGCGAATTCCCGTGAGCACCACTCGCTTCATCAGACATCGAGCGAAAGCAAAATCGTGCCCGTTCGACCGATAATTCCCCACGCTGTCGGGCGATTATTGCGCAGCAAATCTATGGGCGCTGCAGGATTTGAACCCGCGGCAACTTGGTCCGAAGCCAAGCACTCTGTCCAGACTGAGCTAAGCGCCCTCGAACACTGGTTTGGGACTCGCGCTCTTAACTCCGACGATCCGAGTTCTATCACGGTTCGACACGTCGGAAAACCGGGACGTCCGGGGAGTTATTAGCCGGGCTGTCCCCGAGGAGGTATGGGCTTCGGGGAACTGCAGGCGGAGAAGGTATCCGCGTACTGGAACGACCACGAGGAGGGGTTTACCACCTGGCTCGTCGGGGAGATCTACGACGACCGCCGGTCGGACCTCGAGGAGCTGCTCGACCGCGAACTCGAGGTGCTCGAAGCCGACGGGGTCGGTCCGTACGGGCTCGCTCTTCACGCCCGCGGCGTGAACACGGGCGAACAGGTCGTGATCGAGGACTGTATCACCGACGATCTCGACGTGCTCACGACGCTCGCCGGCGCCGCCGAGATCGGTGCCTCGGTGATCGTCTGGATCGCCCCCTCCTTCTCCGAACGTGAACTCGACGCGCTCGCGTGGCTCGACGCGAACACCGACGCGATCGAGTTCGTCCTCGTCCAGCTCGAGATCTGGCGGATCGGCGACTCCGAACCCGCGGTTCGGATGAAGCGGCTCTCGCTCGATGCGAACTCGGTGACGCAGTTCGAGAGCCCCGCACCCAGACGGCGCGGATCGGAGGCGGTCGGCGAACAGATCAGGGCGATCAACGGTCGGCTCTGGCGCTCTCTCAAGAAAGAAGACGGCTCGCTCTAGCGGGCGTAACTCCACCAGCCGACGGCCATCAGCGCCGCGCCGACCGCCATTCCGAGGAGGTTTCGACTCCCCGTCGGGGTGACGAGCTCCGAGTAGACGACCAGCGGGACGGCGAGCAGGAGCGCGAGCGCGGCCCACGGGATCGTCCTGCGTACGGCCGTTTCCTCCCGATCCCGCACGCGCCGCTCCTCGAGCAGGGCCGCGACCTCGGTACAGTCGTCGTCGGGTGTGACGGCACGGTCGACCGTGGCGGTCCAGCGCCCGGCCGGGCCGCGACCGTTACCCCGTTCGACTCCCATCGAACGTCGTTCTCCCCACGGACGGATAACCGTTCGCAAGACACGTTTCGGTGTGTCGGAGCTGTCTCTCCGCGAGGAGGACGGACGTTGCGTGCGACGGGCGTGTATATAACCGTCGGCCGGTCGAAATCCGGGTATGGTAGTTGCATCGGTACTGGCGTTCGTCGTAGCATTGCTCGTCGGAGGGCTCGCGATCTACCTGAGTGCACGCGTAGTCGCCGACGTTGAGGACTACAGCCACGCGGTCGTCACGGCGCTGATCGGGGCGATCGCGTGGGCGATCG
>SKVX01000209.1 GCA_007129225.1 Halomonas sp. | reverse complement strand
TCGGCCGAGCTCAAGGCCCCCGAACTGGAGCTGACCTGGAACTGGGACCCCGAGGAGTACACCGGTGGCCGCAACTTCGGTCATCTCGCCTACCGGGTGGATGATATCTATGCCCTGTGCGAGCGCCTGCAGGAGAACGGAGTCACCATCAATCGGCCACCCCGCGACGGCCATATGGCCTTCGTGCGCAGCCCCGACGACATCTCCGTCGAACTGCTGCAGAAGGGCGACCCGCTACCGGCAAGAGAGCCCTGGGCTTCCATGGAAAACACCGGCACCTGGTAAGAGGGTATTTACAAACTACTGCGCTCGGCCATGCTGTGTTGAAATCAGCCTCAAAATGCTCATTTACAACCCCGTAAATTCCGCTTTTTCGGCTGATTTCGCCTTGCCTGGCCTTCGCTCGTGACTTTTGTAAACACCCTCTTAGGTCGATAGCGTAATAAGGAACGAATCTCTCGATGAACAAGACTCTCTCTGGCCGAGCGCTGCTGCTGACGCTCGTTGCCATGACCCTGGCTGCGTGTGGCGGCAAGCCCACCGAGCCGACTCGTCAAGACGAAGTGCGCGTCTCCAGTGATCACCCGGTGGTGGGGCAGCGCTGGAACCTGCTGCTGGTCGGCACCGATGAGCGTCTCTCCATGCCCACCACACCCCATTTCGTGATTGCTCCCGACGGCCGCGTCACGGGTCACGACGGCTGCAATACGATCAATGGCAAGGTACAGCTGGATGATCGCAATCGCATCCAGTTCCGCGAGCTGGCCAGCACGCGAATGGGCTGCCCACAGCTCGACGATGCCCGCCGCGTCACCACAATGATGGAGACCGCCTACCGCTACCTCATCGATCACGACCGACTGGTGTTCTTCGGCCCGGATCAGCGAGTATTGGGCGGCTGGCGGAAAGCCAACTGAAGCAACAAAAAAGCGCGGCCATGGCCGCGCTTTTCAACAATCGAAGAAATAGGGAAAGACCGATTGCCGTAATGAGCGAAGATAGGCTAGCTGCCGCCGGAACGGAGCATCCGGAGTAGACTGGCGGCTCAATGAGGAATGCGAGTACCGCCGGCAGCCAGGATATCTAGCGCAATAGGCAAGCGACTTTCCCTAACGGCCCGGCAAGGCATTGCGTACCTTAATCATCCCGGCGGTAATGGCTCGCGACAGGGCCGGGGCCAGCGGCGTGAGCAGTATCCAGGGAGCGACTATCAGGTTGATGACGATGGCCGCGAAGTAGACGTCGCTGAACCAGTGGGCGCCACTGAGGATGCGTGGTGCACTAAGCAGCACGGCGAACAGGGCACTGACCAGCATCGCCTTGTGGCCGGCAAAGCGCCACATGAAGGCGGTGAACAGCACCAGGTTCACGCCGTGGTCGCCGGGGAAGCTGCTGCCGGAGCTGTCCTTGGTCGAGAAGTCGACCATCTCGGTGATCAGGTTGACGTTCTCGTAGACCAGGGTGGGGCTGGGATGGGTGTAGGTCACCACCATGCGAAAGCCCTGGGCGATGAACACCGCCGAGAGCAGCATGGTGATGCCGATGCCGCCCCAGCGCAGCATGCGGTGATGGGGGTCGGGATCGCGACCGATGGCCCACAGGTAGATCGCCAGCAGGATCATGAAACTGACGACGTCGAACAGGCGGTTGTTGGTGGCCGCAACGAACAGCACCCAGGCTTCGTTTTCTTCGCTTAGCCAGGCGTTGGTAGCGAAGAACACGGCATCATCGATCTCCGTCCAGAACATCAGCCCGGGCGACAACCAGGTCCACACCAGGAGGGCACCCAGGAGATTGAAGAGCAGAATGCGTCCAAGCGCGAAGTTGGTATCAGTTTGAGGCATGGGGGCGGCACGCGTAGTGGATGTGTGAGCCCATTCTAGGCGAAAGGCCTATAGCAGAACAGCGTTCCCTAATGGTGGTGCCATGGGACGACGCCTCGCCAGGCGGGCGGCGGTCGAATGCCTGGCGAGGTCGCGTGGTACTGGCTACTGCATGTACCAGCCGTGGCTGGCCACGATCGACTGGCCCGTGAGCGCCGCCGTGGGGAAGGCAGCCAGGTGCAGAGCCACCTCGGCGATATCGTCCAGGGTCGTGAACTCCCTGTCCACGGTGTCCTTGAGCATCACGTCGCGTATGACTGCCTCCTCGGAAATCCCCAGCGCTGCGGCCTGTTCGGGAATCTGCTTGTCGACCAGGGGCGTGCGCACGAAGCCGGGGCAGATGACATTGGTGCGGACCCGGTGCGCTGCGCCCTCCTTGGCCACGGTGCGGCATAGTCCCAGCAGGGCATGCTTGGCCGCCACATAAGGCGCCTTGAGCGGTGAGGCGAGCTTGCTGTGCACGGAGCCCATGTAGAGCAGGCAACCGCCGCTCTCCTGTTGGTACATCTGGCGAAGGGCGGCACTCGTCAGCAGGAAGGCGCCGTCCAGATGCACCGAGATGACCTTGCGCCAGTTGGCGAAGCTCAGGGTGTGCAGCGGCTCGATATGCTGAATCCCGGCATTGGCGATGGCAATATCCAGGCGGCCCCACTCCTGGACGACCTGCGCCACGCCGGCCTCCACGGCGGATTCGTCGGTCACGTCCATGGCTATGGCCATGGCCTCGCCGCCCTGCGCGCGGATGGCGCTGACAGCCACGTTGGCGGCTTCGAGGTTGAGGTCGGCTATCGCGACCCGGGCGCCTTCCCGAGCGTAGCGCTCGGCGATGGCGCGTCCGATACCGCCGGCGGCGCCGGTGATCAGGGCTGTCTTGTCACTCAGTTGCATGGTCGTATCTCCGTATCTTGGATCAGCGTCCGCTATAGACCTGTGCGGGCAGCCAGGTTGCCAGGGGTTCGTAGAAGAATACCAGCGCCAGCCCCAGCAGCTGTATGGCCACGAAGGGTGCCACGCCCTTGTAGATGTCG
>SKVX01000083.1 GCA_007129225.1 Halomonas sp. | reverse complement strand
ATGTGTACCTTCCTGGCGGTGTCCAAGAAAGTCTCGGCGGCCTTTGGCCTGGGTATCGCGGTCATCGTGGTGCTGACCATCTCCGTGCCGGTCAACAACGTCATCTACAATGGTCTGCTGGCGGAAGGGGCGTTGACCTGGACCGGCATCAGCGGCACCGAGAACGTCGACCTCTCCTTCCTGGGTCTGCTGAGCTATATCGGTGTCATCGCCGCCCTGGTGCAGATTCTCGAGATGTTCCTCGACAAGTATGTGCCGGTGCTCTACAACGCCCTGGGTGTGTTCCTGCCGCTGATCACCGTGAACTGCGCCATCCTTGGTGGCGTACTGTTCATGGTCGAGCGCAACTACAACTTCGGCGAATCCGTGGTGTACGGTTTCGGCTCCGGTGTGGGCTGGGCGCTGGCGATCACTGCCCTGGCCGGTCTTCGCGAGAAGCTCAAGTACAGCGACGTGCCCGGTGGGCTGCAAGGTCTGGGCATCACCTTCATCACCGTGGGTCTGATGTCGCTGGGCTTCATGTCCTTCTCCGGCATTCAGCTCTGAGCCAGTGCGCGTTTCCGGCGGCGGCCGCCGCCGGGAATCAGGTTACTCACAGCAAATAGGAAACCGACATGGTTGCAACATCTGTCATCTTGCTCGGTGTGTTCATGTTCACCCTGATCGTCATCGGTCTGACGTTGGTGATCCTGGCCGCTCGCAGCAAGCTCGTGAGCACCGGGGACGTGACCATCGAGGTCAACGGCGATCCCGAACACACCCTGAGCACCCAGGCTGGGGGCAAGCTGCTCGACACACTGGCCGCCAACGGCATCTTCCTGTCGTCGGCCTGTGGCGGCGGCGGCTCCTGTGCCCAGTGCAAGTGCCGCGTGGAAGAGGGTGGCGGTGCCATCCTGCCCACCGAAGAGTCCCACTTCACCATGCGCGAGAAGAAGGATGGCTGGCGCCTCTCCTGCCAGGTGCCGGTGAAGCAGGACATGAAGGTGGAGGTCCCCGAGGAGGTCTTCGGCGTCAAGAAGTGGGAGTGCGAGGTCATCTCCAACCCCAATGTCGCCACCTTCATCAAGGAGCTCAACCTGAAGCTGCCCGAAGGCGAGAACGTCGATTTCCGGGCCGGAGGGTATGTGCAGCTGGTGGCGCCTCCCTACGATATCAAGTTCTCCGACTTCGATATCGAGGAAGAGTATCGGGGCGACTGGGAGAAGTTCGACCTGTTCAAGCTCTCCCACAAGAACAACGAGGAAGTCATCCGCGCCTACTCCATGGCGAACTACCCGGAAGAGGTGGGGATCCTCAAATTCAACATCCGTATCGCCACGCCGCCGCCCAACACCAACCATCCGCCGGGGCTGATGTCGACCTATGTCTTCAGCCTCAAGCCGGGTGACAAGGTCACGGTGATGGGTCCGTTCGGTGAGTTCTTCGCCAAGGACACCGACGCGGAAATGATCTTCGTCGGTGGCGGTGCCGGCATGGCGCCCATGCGCAGCCACATCTTCGACCAGCTCAAGCGTCTGAAATCCCAGCGCAAGATCTCGTTCTGGTACGGCGCGCGCTCCTGGCGCGAGACGTTCTACAACGAGGAGTACGACAAGCTGGCGGAGGAGTACCCCAACTTCGACTGGCATCTGGCGCTCTCCGATCCGCTGCCGGAGGACAACTGGGAAGGCCCCACCGGCTTTATCCACAATGTCCTCTACGAGAACTATCTCAAGGACCACCCGGCGCCCGAGGACTGCGAGTACTACATGTGCGGGCCGCCCATGATGAACGCCTCCGTGATCAAGCTCCTGCTTGACCTGGGCGTGGAACCCGAGAATATCCTGCTGGACGACTTTGGCGGATGATCTCACTCGCCTCACGGCGATTTTCAGGGCTGGCCCATGGAGGGCCAGCCCTGTTCATGTTCCTTCTGGTGATACTGCCCATGGCACTGCTGAGTGCCTGTCGCAGCCAGCTTCAGGAACAGCTTTACCAGGGTACCGCCCTGGGCACGGGTTACCATATCACCCTGTATGCCGATCTCGAGGCACACCAGCGCGAACGTATCGCGGTCGGCATACAAGGTGAGCTGGCACAGCTCCAGCAGCAGCGAGAAGCCCTCCTTCGCACGCTGGCGGCTGCCTTTTCCGCTACCCCCGGGCTATTGTCAGTTGCCCCGGTGTCGGTTGGCGACGAGCTGGAGCGCCTGATACACGCGCTTGCCGTCGATCGCCTCACGGAGTGGCTGACCGACCATGGCGTCGAACACATGATGGTCGAGGTCGGTGGCGTGATTCGCACCCGTGGACGACCACCCCGGGGAGGCTGGTGGCTCTCCCTGGAGCATGCGGGGATGCCGGAGCAGGACGCGGGGCATCGAATCAACCTGACGGATGCGGCACTGGTGCACCGGCTGGTCAGGCCAACCCCGGTGGCGATACCCACTCTGCCCAGAACCCTTGGCATCAGCGTGGTGGCTGAAACCGCCAGCGAGGCGTCACACCAGGCGCTGTTGCTGATGGCATCCGAGCAGCAGGGTACGACACCCGGCCAGGTCCTGGGGATGGATAGCGCCGCCCGGCTTGTTGTCAAGACACCACAGGGTATTGAAATTCTCTACTCCGCGGCGATGGAGCCGTGGCTCGAGGACTAATCAGAGGAGCACAACATGAATATCTTTTTCATGGTTCTAGGTTTCATGCTGCTCGTCATGGCTGCCATGGCGATTGGTGTGATCATGGGGCGCAAGCCCATTGCCGGCTCCTGCGGCGGGCTCAACAACCTGGGCCTCAAGGACGGCTGCGAGGTTTGCGGCGGCAAGGATGAGATCTGCGAGGAAGAGAATCGCAAGAACAGCCCCAGCGCCCGTCGCAAGAGTGACGAAAGCCGTGGCGCCGACCTGGGATATGACGCGACGCGGCGCTGATTGCCATCCT
>SKVX01000379.1 GCA_007129225.1 Halomonas sp. | reverse complement strand
GATTGCGGGCATTGAGGTCGACATGATCGAGGCCATTGTCATGAAAGCGGCGAATGGTGCGTCCCACCGCCTCGAGGAGTTCGTCGCTGGCGATGCCTTCGATGAGGCGGTCGGCAAGAGAGCAAGCGCCGGGAATGCGCACCGTGATCAGCGCCGCTTCATAGTCGAGCCCGTGGCGTGTAACGGCGGCGGCAACCGGCCTGGGTACGGGCAGGCCGCGTGCGTAGAGTTCGGCGGTCAAGCGCAGTTCGCGAAACGCCCGGGTTCGCTCCAGCCCCGTCCACAGGTAGCGTTGCCGGGCCAGTCTCGCCATCAGGCCGCCGCGTCGGTAGGGGCGCAGTACCCACTGGGCGCCGCATGCGTCGAGGAAGAGGCTGCTGCCTCGGCCGGGAGCCTCGCCCACCACGCGGCCCTCTTCACGCCAATGGGCGGGCGAGAACAGCTGCGGGGTGATTTGTGGCGTCAGGTTGGCGTCACATACACTGTCCGCATCATATAGAATGAAAACCTTTCCCGTCCGACATGTTGCCAAGTGCATGAAGCATCCTCTGCCTGCCCAACCTCGCCATATCGCCGTGCTCCGCCTCTCCGCACTGGGCGACGTGTGCAATCTGGTCCCTACCATCCGGGCGCTGCAGCGGCAGTGGCCGGACATTCGCATCACCTGGATCATCGGCAAGGCGGAACACAGTCTACTGGCCGGTCTCACGGGGGTCGAGTTCGTCGTCTACGACAAGGCCAGCGGCCTTGCCGGGATGCGGCGGCTATGGCGCCAGCTCGGCGACACCCGCTTTGACGTTCTGCTGCACATGCAGCAGGCGCTACGGGCCAGCATACTCTCATTGGGGCTGAAGGCAGACGTGCGGGTGGGATTCGACAAGGCGCGGGCCAAGGATGTCCAGCACTGGTTCACCCATCGCCAACTGGCGCCGCATCCTCGTGCCCATGTGCTGGAGTCGTTCATGGACTTCGCCCGCCTGCTGGGCGTCGAGGACCAGGCGCTGGAATGGAGCCTGCCGGTACCGGTCGAGGCAGAGCAGGAAGCCCGCAGGCTGACCGGCATCCACTCATACCTGCTGATGAGCCCCTGCGCCAACCCGCGGCTGCGCAATTTTCGCAACTGGTCCGCCGAGGGGTACGCGGCGGTCATCGAGCACGCCTGGGCACAGTTTGGCCTGAAGACCGTGCTGACCGGTGGTGGCAGCACCCAGGAGCGGGAAGTGGGCGAGCGTATTCAGGCACTGAGTCGACCGGAGGCGGTGATCGACGTCATCGGCGATAGCTCACTCAAGGGCCTGCTGGCCCTCATCGCCCGGGCGCGGGTGGTGATCGCCCCCGACTCCGGGCCGGTGCATATGGCCAGCGCCATGGGCACTCCGGTCGTCGGGCTTTATGCCACCACCAACCCCGACCGTGCGGCGCCCTACCTGTGGCGCGACCATGTAGTCGATCGCTATCCCGAGGCGGTGCGTGCCTACCTCCACAAGGAGCCCGAGGAGATCAGCTGGGGCCAGCGTGTTCGTCACCCCGACGCCATGTCCCTGATTCGTGTCGACGATGTCGTTCAACGGCTCGATGCATTGCTGACAGGGCCGAACGAGAGCAAGGAAATGGAGACACCCGATGAAGCTTGATCTGACCGCGCTGGAGCAGGCGCACGTGCTGGTGGTGGGCGATGTGATGCTCGACCGGTACTGGCACGGCGCCACCTCACGCATCTCGCCGGAGGCGCCAGTACCGGTGGTTCGGGTGGAGGAGTGCGAGGATCGCCCTGGTGGCGCGGCCAACGTGGCGCTCAATATTGCCTCTCTGGGTGCTCACGCCGCCCTGAGTGGCATGGTCGGTGACGATGACAACGCCCGGTGCCTCATCGCTCGCATGGAGGCCGCCGGGGTGGAGACCTACTTCGAGAGCAGTGCGGGCATTCCTACCATCACCAAGCTGCGGGTGATGAGCCGCAACCAGCAGCTGATTCGTCTCGACTTCGAGGATGGCCTGGAGGGCGTGGATACCTCCGGCCTGCTGGCCCAGGTGGAGCAGGGTCTGCCCGGCTGCGATCTGGTGATCCTCTCCGACTATGGCAAGGGCACCCTCAATCAGGTGGGGGCGCTGATCCAGCGGGTCAAGGCCTCGGGCAAGCGCGTACTGGTCGATCCCAAGGGCAGCGACTTCCGCAAGTACCGGGGGGCCAGTGTGATCACCCCCAACCTGGCCGAGTTCGAGGGGGTGGTCGGTCACTGCCGCGACGACGCCGAGCTGGCTGCCCGGGGCGAGGCGCTGTGCGTGGAGCTCGAACTCGAGGCCCTGCTGATCACCCGCAGCGAGAAGGGCATGACGCTGATCCGGGCCGGCCACGAGCCACTGCATATCCCTACCCAGGCTCGCGAGGTGTATGACGTGACCGGTGCCGGTGACACCGTGATCGGTGTGCTGGGGCTGGCGCTGGCCGCCGGGCACGGTTTTCCCGAAGCCATGACCCTGGCCAACCTGGCCGCCGGCCTGGTGGTGGCCAAGCCGGGTACGGCAACGCTCTCCATCGCTGAGCTATACACGGCCCTGCACGGCAACAAGCTGGCCGAATTCGGTGTGATCGAGGAGTCGCCGCTGATCGAGGCCGTGCGGGCCGCCCAGGCCCGTGGTGAGCGGGTGGTCATGACCAACGGCTGCTTCGATATACTGCATGCCGGCCATGTGGCCTACCTGGAGCACGCCCGTCGGCTTGGCGACCGATTGATCGTGGCGGTCAACGATGACGCCTCCATTGGCCGGCTCAAGGGTCCCAAGCGGCCCATCAACCCGCTGCTGCGGCGTATGCAGGTCCTGGCCGGACTGGGGGCGGTGGACTGGGTCGTCCCCTTCAGTGAAGACACCCCACAGCGGCTGATCGAGGCGGTGCTTCCCGACGTGCTGGTCAAGGGCG
>SKVX01000026.1 GCA_007129225.1 Halomonas sp. | reverse complement strand
TGTCCTTCACCGCCGCGCACATTTCATCGGCGGTGACGGTGATCACCCCGTCGATCAGGTCGCGCATGATGGAGAAGGGCACCTCACCGATCTGCGCCACCGCGACCCCTTCGGCGAAGACACCCACCTGGTCGAGCACCACCCGCTCGCCGGCCTCCATGGCGGCCTTGAGGCAGGCGCTGTCTTCGGCCTCCACGCCGATCACCTTGATATCGGGACGCAGGTACTTCACATAGGCAGCCACCCCGGCGATCAAGCCACCGCCGCCCACCGGTACGAAGATGGCGTCCAGCGGTCCGCTGTGCTGGTGCAGGATCTCCATGGCCACGGTGCCCTGGCCGGCGACGACATCGATATCGTCGAAGGGAGGGATATAGGTATAGCCATGCTCGCGGATCAGCTCCTGGGCGTGCTCCGCCGCCGCCGAGAAGGCATCTCCCTTGAGCACGACCTTGGCGCCCCGGGCGCGTACCGCCTGAACCTTGATCTCCGGCGTGATGCGCGGCATGACGATGATTGCCTTCACGCCCATCTGCTTCGCCGCCATGGCCAGCCCCTGGGCATGGTTGCCGGCCGATGCCGCAATCACTCCCTTGGCCTTCTGCTCCTCGGTCAGCTGCGCCATCTTGTTGTAGGCGCCGCGGATCTTGAAGGAGTAGACCGGCTGCAGGTCCTCCCGCTTGATCAGGATGGTGTTGTTGAAGCGCCGTGAGAGAAAAGGGGCCGGAGAAATCGGCGTTTCCCGGGCGGCTTCGTAGACCCGGGCCTGGAGAATTTTCTTTACGGTGGCTTCTAGCATCCTGATATCCCAGAGGAGTGACGCGGAGGGCTGTGCTGCAGTGCAGAGAACCCCTATTGGTAGCATCCTCGCAGGCATGGCGTCCAGCGCACTGGCTGAAGGGCAGGATAATCGGAGTTACCCTTAGCGAGGGACGCCGGGGGGAGGGCGCCTCCTCGCAGCCCTGTCGACGGACCAGGCCCGAGCGATGCTGCCATCGGCAGAAGAGGGCCACTGGCCTATAATGTCGCGGCAATCGCCACTCACACTGACAGCGAGCATCACATGACCCAGGACGAACTGAAGGACGCCGTGGCCGCGGCCGCCATTGACGAGATCGAGCCCTGGCTCGAGCGCGATACCATCCTCGGCATAGGCACCGGCTCCACCGCCAATCGGTTCATCGATCGCCTGGCCCGGTTGCGCGACGACTTCAAGGGCGCCGTGGCCAGCTCCGAGGCCAGCGCCGAGCGCCTGCGCGGCCATGGCATCGAGGTCTTCGAGCTCAACAGCGTCGGCACCGTGCCTTATTACATCGACGGCGCGGACGAAGTGAATGCTCACCTTCACATGATCAAGGGGGGCGGAGCAGCCCTGACCCGCGAGAAGATCGTCGCCGCCTGCGCCGATCGGTTCATCTGTATTGCCGATGCCTCGAAGCGGGTGGCAACGCTGGGCGACTTCCCGCTGCCGGTGGAGGTGATTCCCATGGCACGCTCCTATGTCGCCCGCGAGCTGGTCAAGCTGGGGGCCGATCCGGTCTATCGCGAAGGTGTGGTCACCGACAACGGCAACCAGATCCTCGACTGCTTCGAGTTCATGATCGACGACCCCGTGGCCATGGAAGCCAGGATCAATGCCATCGTCGGTGTGGTCACCAACGGCCTGTTTGCCGCCCGTGGCGCCGACGTGCTGCTGCTGGGCAGCGACACCGGGGTCGAGCGGCTGACGCCTGCATGATGGTGTAACGAGACCGGGAGTTCAGGGCGCCTCCACCCTCACGAAGTGAGCGCTCACTTATCCAGCAGCACCGACAATCCGGACATTGTCCGTCCCAGGGCTCCCCGGTTCGCCGCCATTACCGCCTGACCGGCTTCGGCCAGGCGGTGTCGCTCGGCCTCATCGATGAAAAGGTCGACCAGCGCCTCGACCAGCGCCTCGCTGTCAGGGACTTCCACCAGGGCGGCGGCTTCGCGCAGGATAGCGGCCACGTCCTCGAAGTTGGCGAGCTGGGGGCCAGTGAGCACCGGGACCCCCATGGCGGCCGGCTCCAGCAGGTTGTGCCCGCCGATCGGCACCAGGCTGCCACCGACGAAGGCTAGATCCGCCGCGCCGTAGAGAGCAAGCAGTTCTCCCATGGTGTCGCCCAGGTAGACCGCCGTGCGGGTATCGGGCAACTCGTTCCTGGAGCGGCGCGCCGTGGCCAGGCCGTATTCCTGGCACAGGGCCGCCACGGCATCGAAGCGCTGGGGATGACGCGGCACCAGTATCAGCAGGGCAGAGGGGTAGTGTTGCCGGAGCCTGGCATGGGCCTGCAGCAGCTGTTCCTCCTCGCCCGGGTGAGTGGAGCCGGCGGCCCATACCGGACGTGAGCCCAGCCGGAGGCTTAACTCTCGACTCAACGCCTCGGTCCCGGCGGGTGGTGTCAGGTCGTACTTCAGCGAGCCCACGACATCGATAGCCACGGGGGCCATGCCCAGCGAGCGGAAATGCTCGGCATCGGCAGTGGATTTGGCGGCGAGCCAGTCGACGTGGCTCAGGGCATCCTGCATCAGCGGACGCACTCGGCGATAGCCGCGATAGGCACGGGGGGAGAGGCGACCATTGACCACCGCCGTCGGTACGCCTCGCCGGTGGCAGGCCGCCAGCAGGTTGGGCCAGAGCTCAGTCTCGAAGAAGATCGCCAGCGCCGGATTCAACCGGTCGATAAAGCGACGGGCCGCTCCGGGGAAGTCGAGCGGTACGAAGTGGTGCTCGAGCGGGCCATCGGCTGTGTTCGTGACGTGCTTTCCTGCCGTTTCTTGCAGCGCCCGGCTCAAGGCACGGACGCGCTCGGCGCCGGTTGCGGTCATGGTGGTGACGATCAGGCGGCGCTCGGGATAGCGAACCAGCAGGGCCTCGATCAGCGGACGGGCCGCCAGGAC
>SKVX01000261.1 GCA_007129225.1 Halomonas sp. | reverse complement strand
GCGAGAATTCACCCTGTAGTGAGCGCAAGGCGTTCTCTGCGGCGGACCGGGAGCTTGCCTCGATCAGGTCGGCAATGGCCTCGGCCTGTGCCAGGTCGAGCTTGTCGTTGAGAAAGGCGCGCTCGGAGAACTCTCCCGGCCGTGCCAGGCGTGCGCCCAGCTGCACGCAGCGTTCCAGCAGGAGATCCATGATCACCGGACCGCCGTGTCCCTGCAGCTCCAGCACGTCTTCTCCGGTGAAGGAGTAAGGTGCCTGGAAGTAGAGCCCGATGCCTTCGTCGATCACCCGTGCATCGCCCTGGAAGGGTGCGTAGTGGGCGTGGCGTGGCGGGGGACAGCGGCCCAGCACACCCACGGCGATGTTGCGACAGCCGGGGCCGGATACACGAATGATGCCCACGCCGCCTCGCCCCGGTGGGGTGGCCAGTGCGGCAATGGTATCCGGAATATAGAGGCTATCTGCCATCAGGTGGGCTCCTTACAGCCTGGGCTGGCTCGGGTGGAAGACTATTGTCCTTTTCGCGTGACAGAAACGCCAGACCCCTGCCGTGGCAGGGGTCTGGTGGTTCGAGAGAGAAGACAGCCTACTTGGTCTTCATTCCCTTGCCGACGCTGGGGTCGTTCTCGATCTTCCGTGTGATCACGTATTGCTGACCGATCGAGATCAGGTTGTTGACCACCCAGTAGATGACCAGGCCCGCCGGGAACCAGAGGAAGAAGAAAGTGAAGACGATCGGCAGCATCTTCATGATCTTCGCCTGCATCGGGTCCGGAGGCGTGGGGTTGAGCATCTGCTGAACGAACATCGAGGCGCCCATCAGGATCGGCAGGATGAAGAATGGATCCCGCATCGACAGGTCCTGGATCCAGAACATGAAAGGCGCATGGCGCAACTCCACCGACTCCAGCAGCATCCAGTAGAGCGCAATGAAGACCGGCATCTGTACCAGGATGGGCAGACAGCCACCCAGAGGATTGATCTTCTCCTTCTGGTAGAACTTCATCATCTCCTGAGACATCTTCTGGCGGTCGTCCCCGTATTGCTCCTTGAGGCGCTGCATCTCCGGGCCCAGCTTGCGCATGCGGGCCATGGACTTGTAAGCCTTGGCTGAGAGCGGCCACATGACCAGCTTGACCACGATGGTCAGGAAGACGATCGACCAGCCCCAGTTCCCGATCAGGCCATGAATCTGGTCCAGCAGCCAGAACAGCGGGTTGGCAATGAACCAGAGCCAGCCGAAGTCGACGGTCAGGCGCAGGTTGGGGGCCACCTGCTCGAGGTAGCTCTGTACCTTCGGCCCCATGTAGAGGGTCGCTCCCAGGCGGGCTTCACCATCCGGTGCCACCGTACTCATGGAGCCGGCAAAGGCGGCGACATTGCGGTCGCGCGAGTCGGTGGTGGCGTACTGCAGGTTCTGCTGGTTCTGCGGTGGTACCCAGGCCGTGACGAAGTAGTGCTGGAGGATGGCTACCCAGCCGCCCTGGACGTCCCGGTTATTGAAGCGACCACGTTGGATATCGTCGAAGTCGACCTTCTCGTAGCGGTCTTCCGGTGATGAGTAGGCGGCGCCCAGATAGGAGCTCATGCCCAAGGCCACGCCTGCGGACGGGTCAGGGCTGTTGTCGCGGGCAAGCTGGCCGATGAAGCGCGCGGTAACCGGCTCTTCGGTGTTGTTGGCCAGGTAGTAATGGACGTCTACCGCGTAGCTGCCGCGCTCGAAGGAGAAGCGCTTGATGATATCGACGCCATTGACCTCGGCCGCCAGGTCGACTTCCAGACGATTCTCGTCATCGCTCATGCGATAGCTGGTTCTTTCCGGCGTAAAGCCAATGCGGCCGGAATGACCGTCCAGCTGCAGGCCCGAGCGGGCCACATAGCTGCGAGTCTCACTATCGGAGAGCAGCACGTAGGGACGATCTGAATCCAGGGTCATCCGGTGCTGGGGCAGTGCGGCATAGACGATATCGCCGCCCTGGGGATCGATTCGCAGGTCGAGGACATCGGTGGCCACGGCTATCAGGTCGCGGGTGCCGGTGGCGCGAGCGGGCTCGCCAGGCATGTCTCCCGGCACCTCCCCTTCGGCGCGGGGGGCGGCAGGAACGGCCAGGTCATCGTCCGGGGCCACGCTCTCTTCCCCGGGCGCAGGCGCGGTGAAGGTCGGTGCTTCAGGCTCAGGAGCAACCTGGCCGTAGTCCTGGTTCCACTGAATGACGAGCAAGTAGGCAAGCACGGCCAGTGGAATCAATAAAAGGAGTCGTTTTACGTCCATTGAGAGTTCTGCCCGATGGGTAGTGAACATGCCGCTGGAACGGTATGCGCTGCCACGTTTATATGCGAAAGCCTGCCCAAGGCAGGCTATCGTGGCGGCGACAGGCACCGCGTCCGGTCAGGATACCATCGACTTGCGAACGTCTCGCGCCAGCCGACGCCACATGCCGGAGAGCTGGCGATGCAGTGTCGCGTTATCCAGCTCATTGGCGCCCCGTCGAGCCAGTACCACGATATCGACGGCGGGAAGCTGATGCTGCTGGAGACGTATGGATTCGCGAGTCAGCCGCTTCAGGCGATTGCGATCCACGGCTCTGCGGACGTTCTTCTTGCTGAAGACCAGGCCGAGACGGGGGTGGCCCAGTCCATTGGGACACGCCAGGGCCATTAGCCCATTGCCATGTACCTTGAATGCAGCGTGATCGAAGACAAATCGATAATCCCCGGCAGTCAGTAGACGCAGCTGCGGGGGAAAGTCATGACCGGACACGCGCAATCCGCAATCAGGCGCTCAGGCGCTTGCGGCCCTTGGCGCGTCGGCGCGACAGTACGGCACGACCGTTCTTGGTGGCCATGCGAGCACGAAAGCCGTGCACACGCTTGCGCTTGAGAACGCTGGGTTGAAAGGTGCGTTTCATAACTCTTGATTCCCACGTGG
>SKVX01000031.1 GCA_007129225.1 Halomonas sp. | reverse complement strand
GCCTCGAAGCGTAGTGGTTGGAACTCAGTTACCACGCACGGCGGTCAGGTCCGGCAGCCAGGTGACGATGCCGGGGAAGGCGATCAGGATCACCAGCACCACCAGCAACGTCGCGTAGTACGGCAGCATCGCGCGGACCAGCGACTCCATCGAGACCTTGCCCACCCCGCAGCCCACATAGAGGCAGGTGCCCACCGGCGGCGTCAGCAGCCCGATGCCGAGGATGAAGGCCATCAGCACCCCGAAGTAGGCGGCATCGACGCCCACCGTGGTGACGATCGGCGTCAGCATCGGCGCCATGATCACCATGGCCGGGGTCAGGTCCATCACGAAGCCTACCACCAGCAGCAGCGCGGCCACGATCAGCAGCAGCAGGAACGGCTCCTGGGTGATGGCCTGCACCTGGCGCACCAGGGTCTGGGGCACCATGTTGATGGTCAGGAACCAGGCGATCACCGTGGCGAAGGCCAGCAGCAGCAGCACCATGCCGGTCAGGCGGGCGGTGCGGATCAGCATGCCCCACAGGTCGCGCAGGCGGATCTCGCGGTAGAAGACCAGGGAGATGAACAGCGAGTAGAGCAGCGCGGCCACCGCCGCTTCGGTGGCGGTGAACACCCCGCCGATGATGCCGCCGATCACGATCACCGGCAGTACCAGGGCCAGCCAGGCGGCCTTGAAGGCTTGCCACAGCAGGTCGAGGCGGAACTTGCGGGTCTGCCCGGCGCCGCCGAAGCTGGCCATGATGAAGGTGGTGACCATCAGCCCGAAGCCGATCAGCAGGCCCGGCACGATGCCGGCGATGAACAGCCGGCTGATCGAGGTCTCGGTGACGATGCCGAACAGGATCAGCGGAATCGACGGCGGAATGATGATGCCGATCACCGACGACACCGTGTTGATGGCGGTGGCATGGGGCGCGGAGTAGCCCTGCTGCTTCATCGACGGGATCATCATCGAACCGGTGGCGGCGGTGTCGGCCACGGCCGAGCCGCTGATGCCGCCGAAGAACATCGAGCCGGTGATGGCCACCTGGCCCAGGCCGCCGCGCACGAAACCCACCAGCGCGCCGGCCAGTTCCATCAGCCGCCGGGCGATGCCGCCGGCGCTCATCACTTCCCCCACCAGGATGAAGAACGGGATCGCCAGCAACGGGAAGTTGTTGACCCCGCGCACCGATTGCTCGATCAGGATCGACAGGGGAATGTCGGACATCACCGCCAGGACCACCGCGGCCACGCCGAGGCCGAAGGCGATCGGCAAGCCCAGGGCGATGGAGGCAAACAGGATGCCAAGAAAGATCCACAGCATGCGCTACGCCTCCCGGCCGGTGCGAATCAGGGTGATACTGCGCCAGGCGCGCCAGATGGCCACGGCACCGATAAAGGCGGCGCAGAGCACCAGCGAGACATTGATCAGGTTCCAGGGCACGCCGAGGATGGCGGTACGCCCGGTGGAGCGGGATATCACCACGTAGCCGCCCCAGATCAGCACGCCCATCAGGGCGATGATGATCAGGTGCTGGATCAGGTAGAGGACGTGGGCGGCGCGCGGCTTGAGGCGGCGCACCAGGAAGTCCACGGCGATGTGCTCGTAGCGGGCGAAGGCCGCCGCGGCGCCGATGAAGATCAGCCAGATGAACAGCATGCGGGCCAGCTCGTCGGCCCAGGGCAGCGAGCGGTTGAACAGGGCGCGGCCGACCACGTTGCCCGATACCGAGACGATGAGCGCCACCAGGATGGTGGCGATCAGGTGCTCCATGAGCACCGTCAGCCAGCGGAAGAGGGCCGGCCCCTTGCGGGCCTCGAAGTCGAGCTCCAGGGCCTTGCGGTTGGGGTCGTCGAGGTACTCGGAGGGGTCGGGCGGGGGGCTGGATGAGATCATGCAAAGCTCCGCGGGCAGGGCAAGGGCGCACAGGCCCCTGTCCTGCCAATCAGTCCAGGGAAGGGATCAGTCGTTGCCGGCCGCGTTGGCGATTTCCTGGATGCTGGCGATCAGGTCCTCACCGATACGTGGCGCCCACTCGTCGTAGACGGGCTGCACCGCTTCCTGGAAGGCGGCGATCTGCTCGTCGTCGAGGCGGGTGATCTGCATGCCGCGTTCCTCGAGTTGATCCCGCGACCAGTCGTCGTATTCGGCCGCCAGCTGGATTTCATACTCCGCCGACTTACGGGCCGCTTCCTGGACCAGCTCCTGGTAGGCCGGATCGAGGCGGTCCCAGGTACGCTCGGACATCATCATGATGAAGGGGGTGTAGACGTGGCGCGTCTCGGAGCCGTAGTCCTGCACCTCATGGAAGTTGGAGGTCAGGATGGTGCTCCAGGGGTTCTCCTGGCCGTCGACCACGCCCTGCTCCATGGCCGAGAACAGCTCGCCGAAGGCCATCGGCGTGGGGTTGGCCCCCAGGGTCTCCCAGATGGAGAGGTGTACCGGGTTCTCCATGGTGCGAATGGACAAGCCGCGCACGTCGAGGCCGGCGACGTCTGCCGGTGACTCGACCGGGCGGGCGCTGTTGGAGAGCTGGCGATAGCCGTTCTCGGAGAAGGTCAGGGCCTTGATGCCGGTGCCCTCGAAGGCATCGAGCATCTCCTGGGCCACGTCGCTGTTCATCACCGCGATGGCGGCTTCACGGGTCGGCAGCAGGAACGGCAGATCGAAGACGGCGAGCTCCGAGACATAGGTGGTGGCCGGTGACGAGGAGGGGTAGCTCATGTCCAGGGTGCCGGTCTGGAGCATCTCCATCATCTGCACGTCGTCGCCGAGCTGGCTGTTGGGGAAGATATTGACGGTGATGCGGCCGTCGGTTCGCTGGGCGAGGATGTCGGCGAAATAGCGGCTGGAGAGATACTGCGGCGAGGTCTCGGCCAGGCCGATGCCCATGCGGATGGTATGGCTGCCGTGATCGTCGAGTACGGCACCGTCGATGGCGGGC
>SKVX01000486.1 GCA_007129225.1 Halomonas sp. | reverse complement strand
TGCCGGGGCTGGAGCTGCCCCTGGCTGAAGGCGAGCGCCAGCGGCGGGCGGCGCTGGCGGCGCTCGCTCGCTTCCAGGTCGGTGCGGCCGGAGTGCCGGGCCGGTGATCGGCAGCGGCTGGCTGGTGCATCGCCAAGGGTCCCGTCCGGAGGCGGCGGTGCTGGCCGACGGTCGTGAGCTCGGTGCCGCCATGCTGCGGCGGCTGGTCATCGGCCAGTGCCTGGTGCTGGCGCTGCATCTGCTCTGGATGCCGGCCTGGCTGGTGGGGCTGGCAATTAGCGTGGCGGCCTGGCGCTACTTTGAGCTGCGACAGAGGTTGCCTCCGGCGGGTCGTCTGTTGCGCCTGGGCGGAGTCGCTCTGCTGCTGGGCGCCCTATGGTTGCAGTATGGCGCCATGCATCAAATGGAAGGCCTGATCGGGCTGCTGCTGGGCGTCTACCTGCTCAAGCTGCTCGAGACACATGACCGGCGCGGCGCCCGGGTGGTGGTGGTCATCGGCATCATCGCAACGGGGGTGGCCTTCCTGCACGACCAGGGGATTCTCATGGCACTGGGTGCCCTGGTCGTGCTGGCCTGGCTGCTGCAGTCGCTGAACTGGCTGGCCGGTGCGCCGGATGCTCGCAGCGCCTGGGGCGAAGCCGGTTGGCTGCTGCTCTACTCGGCGCCGTTGATGGTAGTGCTGTTTCTGGCATTTCCACGGCTGGGGCCGCTGTGGAACATGCCACAGATGGATCGCGCCTCCACCGGGCTGGCCGATGAGGTGTCGCCGGGGGATATCGCACAGCTGTCGCGCAGCGATGCCCGTGTCTTCCGGGCGGCGTTCGACGGCGAGGAGCCGGCCACCCATGATCGCTACTGGCGGGTCTATACGCTCTCCGCCACCGACGGCCAGCGCTGGTTTCGCGCGCCACCCGACGAGCTGGCCGCGACCCTGGGGCGGAGCGAAGATGCCTTCGTCCGCCAGGGGCGCCGGTCGCCCTGGGTGGAGGAGGCGGCTGGTGCAGGGCGCTTTCGCGCCGAGCTGCTGCTGGAGCCCGACAGCCGCCCCTGGCTCCCCACACTGGGCACGCCGCTGGCCACCGGCAGCGAACAGCGCTACCTGGTCGATGGCACCCTGGAGCGGCTAGCCGCGGAGGGTTCGCGCAGCCTGCTGCGCCTGGAGAGCAGCGGGGCGGCACCGGCCAATGCCGACCCCGCCGGCGACGCCTGGAACACTCTACTGCCGAACCGGGCCAACCCCCGTACGCGGGCGCTCGGCGAGCAGCTGTGGCAGGAGAGCGGTGGTGACAAGCATGCCTTCCTGGCGGCGGTCATGGCGCAGTTTGGCGAGTCCCCCTTCCGCTATACCCTCATGCCGCCGCGCCTGAACTCCCGCCATCGGGTCGACGAATTCCTGTTCGAGAGCCGTGCCGGCTACTGCACCCACTATGCCTCGGCCGCGGCGACCCTGATTCGTGCGGCGGGGATTCCGGCGCGCCTGGTAGTCGGTTTTCTCGGCGGCGAGCGCCATCCGGATGGCTATTTCACCATCCGCGACTACGATGCCCACGCGTGGGTCGAGGTGTGGCTCGATGGAGCCTGGCAGCGCCTGGATCCCACGGCGGCCATTGCCCCCGAGCGAATCGAACTGGGGCCCCAGGCCGTCGAGGGAAGTGCCGAAGCCTTCCTGGCCGACTCGCCCTTTTCCTCGCTGCACCTGCGCGAGCTGGGTTGGGCCAACCACTTGCGCCTGCGCTGGGAAAACCTGGAATACCAGTGGCAGCGGGGAGTGATCGGTTACCAGCGGGAGGCGGCCAGGGCGTTCATGGAGCGACTTGGTGAGCGGCTGGAGGCGGGCTACGGCTGGCTCCATGCCCAGCTGCGCTCGGCACCTTGGGTGGCTGCGGCCTGGCTGGGTGGTACGGTGCTTGGGCTGGCAGGACTGGCATGGCTGCTGCGGTTGGGCTTGCGCCAGCGCCGCTGGCGTAATGAAAGCACCATGGTGGGCTATCTCCAGGGTCGGCTGGTGCGCCTGGGCCTGGGGCCTGTGCCCGGCGAGAGCCCAGCCGCCCATCTGCGACGTGTCGCCCCGAACTGTGGCCTCTCAGGTAGCGCCCTTGAGGCCGTGGCCGAAGAGTATGAGCGCCTTGCCTATGCACCGCTGAACGAGGCGGAGCGCAGAGCTAGCCTGTGGCGGCTACACCAGGCGATTCAGACGATCCGGCAGCGCTTGCCCAAGGCGCGCTATCGCACCCGCCAGGGTGGTGCCGCGGGGAAGGACGTGGCATCGTGAACAGGTGTCAGCAAGGCAGGCGACCCATGGCCATCCACGAACACGAATGCCTCACCCATCGCGGTGAGCCCTTCAATCTGCAGGCCCTCAAGGGGCAGGTGCTGCTGATCGTCAACGTGGCGAGTCGTTGCGGTTTCACGCCACAGTTGCGTGAACTGGAGTGGCTTTATAGCCGCTACCGCGATCGCGGCTTCACCGTGCTGGCTTTTCCCTGCAACCAGTTTGCCCGACAGTCTCCGGAATCGGCGCTGGACTTCTGTGCCTTGAGTTCGACCGAATATGGCGTCACCTTTCCGATCATGCAGAAGGTCAAGGTCAACGGCTCACAGGCTCACCCGCTTTTCGTGGAGCTCAGGCGCAAGGCGCCGGGGGTGCTCGGTACCACGTTGATCAAATGGAATTTCACCAAGTTTCTGGTGGGCCGGGATGGTCGGGTAATACGACGCTTCGCGCCGGGCGAGCGCCGCGATGTGCTCGAGCCAGCCCTTGAGGAGGCTCTGGATGAGACCTGAGCTTTGGCTTTGTCCGAAAACTGGCTGCGCTCGGCCATGCGGCGTAAAAATCAGCTCAAAGTACTCATTTACACCCCGTAAACTCCGCCTTTGGACTCGCGACGTCCATGTCGCTCGCTCTTCGAGCAGCGGAGCTGCCCAAATC
>SKVX01000102.1 GCA_007129225.1 Halomonas sp. | reverse complement strand
CATCGGGCACTGGCCATGTTCCGCGGCCGCAACGAAGGGGTGTTGACCCTGGCGATTCGCCTGCCCGGTGAAGACGAGACGCCGATTCACCCGGCCCAGGTCGCCATCGCCCGCCACTTCAATATCCGCGACGAGGGGCGTGCCGCCGACAAATGGCTCGCCGACGTGGTGCGCTGGACTTGGCGGGTCAAGCTCTACACCCACCTGGAAACGGAACTGATGGGGCGGCTGCGGGAGAGCGCCGAACTCGCCGCCATCGGCGTCTTTGCCGCCAATCTCAAGGATTTGTTGCTGGCCGCACCGGCCGGGCAGAAGGCGACCCTGGCCATCGACCCCGGCCTGCGCACCGGCTGCAAGGTGGCCGTGGTGGACGCCACCGGCCAGTTCCTCGAGCACGCCACCATCTACCCCCATGCGCCCCGCAACGCCTGGGACGCCTCCCTGGCCGAGCTGGTCAGGCTGGTGGAGCGCCATGACGTGGCGCTGATCGCAGTGGGCAACGGCACCGCCAGCCGTGAGACCGACCGGCTCGCCGGCGATCTGCTCAAGCTGTGTGCATCACGGCCGGGGGCCAGCAAGCGTGCACTGGCCAAGGTGATGGTCAGCGAAGCCGGTGCCTCGGTCTATTCCGCCTCGGAGTACGCTTCCAAGGAGCTGCCCGACCTCGACGTCACCATCCGCGGGGCGGTCTCCATCGCGCGGCGCCTGCAGGACCCGCTGGCCGAGCTGGTCAAGATCGAGCCCAAGGCGATTGGCGTGGGGCAGTACCAGCACGATGTGTCCCAGCTGCAGCTCTCCCGTAGCCTGGAAACCGTGATCGAGGACTGTGTGAATGCCGTCGGGGTGGATCTCAACACCGCATCCAGTGCACTGCTCTCCCGGGTTGCCGGCCTCAACCCGGCGCTGGCCGAGAATATCGTCGCCAAGCGCAACGCCGAGGGTGCCTTCGTCAGCCGCCGGCAGCTCCTCGACGTGAGCCGCCTGGGCCCCAAGACCTTCGAGCAGTGCGCCGGTTTCCTGCGCATCATGGACGGCGACAACCCCCTCGACGCCAGCGCGGTGCATCCCGAGGCCTACCCACTGGTGGAGCGCATCGCCAAGCGTAGCGGCCGGGAGCTGGCCAGCCTGATCGGCGACAGCGCCACCCTCAAGGCGGTCAAGCCCGCCGAATTCGCCGACGAGCGGTTCGGTGTCCCCACCGTCAGCGATATCCTCAAGGAACTCGACAAGCCGGGTCGTGATCCCCGGCCCGAGTTCAAGGCCGCCGAGTTCAGGGAGGGGGTGGAAACGCTCAAGGACCTGGAGGCGGGCATGATTCTCGAGGGCACCGTCACCAACGTGACCCACTTCGGGGCCTTCGTCGATATCGGTGTGCACCAGGACGGGCTGGTACACATCTCGGCCCTGTCGGACAAGTTCGTCGACGACCCGCGCACCGTGGTCAAGGCCGGGGATATCGTCAAGGTCAAGGTGATGAGCGTGGACCTGGAACGTGCCCGCATTGGTCTCACCATGCGCCTGGATGACCAGCCGGGAGAGGAGGCGGGCGGCAAGCCGCGCCGGGGTGGCGGTCGCGAGCGCCAGGGTCAGGATCAGAGCCAGGGCAAGTCGGCGCGCAGGAGCGGCACCGGGCAGAGCCAACCGGCCAGCCCGGTGGGCGCCCTGGGTGCTGCACTGCTCAAGGCAAAGAAGGGCAAGTCTTGAACCCTGCACGGCTGACGCCATACTCTCGTCTTCAACTGTTTGCCCATTGTCGGCCGCTTCCGGCGGCCGGTACGCTTCGACCGGGGAACCTGCATCAGGCTTCCGTGACATGGGGTCAATGCCTTGTCTGATTCTTATACCGCCACCGTTTCTCACCTTTCCGCTCTCGCTGCACAGGGGCGTTTCGGTCGCCTGCTTCGGGGCATCGAGAAGGAGGGGCTGCGCGTCGATGCCCGGGGACGTATTGCCGGCACACCGCACCCCCGGGCGCTGGGCTCCAAGTTGACCCACCCCTATATCACCACCGACTATTCTGAAGCGCTGCTGGAGTACATCACGCCGGTGTACTGCCGACCGGGCGATGCCATGGCTTTCCTGGCCGACCTGCACCGCTTCAGCTATCGCCACCTGGGCGATGAGCTGATCTGGCCGGCCAGCATGCCGTCGCGCCTCGATGGCAACGACAGCGTGACCATCGCCGATTACGGCAGCTCCAATGTGGGCACCATGAAGCACGTCTACCGCAAGGGATTGGACGTGCGCTACGGCCGGATCATGCAGTCGATCGCGGGCATTCACTACAATGTCTCGTTGCCCAACGAGCTGTGGGAAGTGCTGCGGCAGCAGGATGGGGCAGCGGACACCCCCATGAACGACTATCGCTCCAGCCGCTATTTCGGCCTGATCCGCAATTTCCGGCGCCACAGCTGGCTTTTGCTCTACCTGTTCGGTGCATCGCCGGCGCTGGATCGCAGCTTCATCCCCGACGGCAGGATCCCCGACAAGCTTCAGGCCCATGGACGTGACACCCTGGTCTCGCCTTATGCCACCAGCCTGCGCATGTCGGACCTGGGTTACCAGAACAAGGTGCAGGCGCAGTTGAAGATCTGCTTCAATTCCCTGTCCAACTATGTGGGTACCCTGCGCCACGCCATCTCCACGCCCTGGCCGGCCTATGCAGCCCTTGGGGTGCAGGAGAACGGTGAGTGGCAACAGCTCAATGCCAATATCCTGCAGATCGAGAACGAGTACTACAGCGATATTCGCCCCAAGCGGGTGACTCGCCAGAACGAGACCCCCAGCCAGGCGCTGGAGGCGCGTGGCGTGGAGTACATCGAGGTGCGCTGTCTCGATCTCAATCCGCTGTTGACCCTGGGGGTGGACGAGGACCAGATCCGCTTCCTGGACGCCTTCGTGATGTGGTGCCTGCTCGCCGAGAGCCCCTG
>SKVX01000364.1 GCA_007129225.1 Halomonas sp. | reverse complement strand
GCTGGCCCACTACCAGGAGCGCTTCGGTCACGTGCTGGTCGACGAGTTCCAGGACACCAATACCCTTCAGTATGCCTGGCTCAAGCTGCTCTCCGGCATGAAGACGCCGATGACGGTAGTCGGTGACGACGACCAGTCCATCTACGGCTGGCGCGGCGCCCGGGTAGAGAATATCCGCCGCTTCGAGCAGGAGTTTCGCGACACTCGCACCGTTCGGCTGGAGCAGAACTATCGCTCCACCAGCGCCATTCTCGAAGCCGCCAATGCCCTGATCAGCCACAACGCCGATCGCATGGGCAAGGAGTTGTGGACGGCTGGCAGTCGTGGTGAGCCGATTTCGCTCTATGCCGGCTTCAACGACCTGGATGAGGCGCGCTTCATCGTCGATACCATCAAGGAGAAGGTCGACGAGGGCTACAATCGCCGCGAAATCGCCATTCTCTACCGCTCCAACGCCCAGTCGCGGGTGTTGGAAGAGACCCTGATCCGCCAGGGGATGCCCTATCGCATCTACGGCGGGCATCGCTTCTACGAGCGTCTCGAGATCCGCAACGCCCTCGCCTACCTGCGCCTGCTGCTCAATCGCGATGACGATGCCTCGCTGGAGCGCATCATCAACGTGCCGGCCCGTGGGATCGGCACCCGCACCGTGGAGATCCTGCGTGAACGTGCCCGTCACGCGGACGTGACGCTGTGGCAGGCGTTGCATGACGGGCTCGCCGATGCGTCGCTGAAGGGGCGTGCCGGCAACGCCATTCAGGCCTTCGCCGATCTGATCGAGCGGCTGGACAATGAGACCGCCGGCATGTCGCTGCACCAGATCATCGCTCATGTGATCGAGCACTCGGGCCTGATCGAGCATCATCGCAGCGAGAAGGGCGAGAAGGGGCAGGCGCGGGTCGAGAACCTCGAGGAGTTGATCAATGCCGCCCGGGCCTTCACCCAGGGCGAGGCGCTGGATCCACTGGAGACGGGGGAGGGCGGCGTGGCACTGGAAGCCTTCCTTTCCGAAGCGGCACTCAACGCCGGCGAGCACGAAGCCGACGAATTCGAAGATGGTGTGCAACTGATGACGCTGCACTCCGCCAAGGGACTGGAGTTTCCGGTGGTGTTCATCGCCGGAGTCGAGGAGGGACTGTTTCCCCACAGGATGTCGCTGGAGGAGCCCGGCCGCCTCGAGGAGGAGCGTCGGCTCTGCTATGTGGGCCTGACCCGGGCCATGCGCAAGCTCTACCTCACCTATGCCGAGATCCGTCGCATGCACGGCAAGGAGACCTTCCAGCGGGCCTCGCGCTTCCTGCGCGAGATTCCCGCCGAGTACATGGAAGAAGTACGACTGCGCGGACAGATCTCCCGGCCGGTCACGGCCATGCGGCCAGCGGTCGGGCTCTCCCGCCAGACCTCGGTCAACGGCGGTGGCGACCTTCCCAGCTTGAGCCTGGGGCAGCGGGTGCTGCATCCGGTGTTCGGCGAAGGGGTGATCCTCAACGCCGAGGGCGAGGGGGAGCGAGCCCGGGTCCAGGTCAGCTTCGAAGGCGAGGGTGACAAGTGGCTGGTACTGGGGTTTGCCAAGCTCACCCCGCTCTGAAACCGCATGTCGTTGACGTCTACGTCAAAAGGCGTGCTTGCTGCCCAATATGTCCTTACGCATACTCTCAGGCGGACACATCGCGCAGCACAAGACGCGAATCAGAATAATCACCCTTGGAGTCACGTACGCCATGCAACGCCGCTTTTTTCTCAAGAACAGCCTCAAGACCGTCGGCCTCGGTGCCGCCGGCGTCGTTACAGCCGCCTTCGTATCCACGGCCAGCGCTGAGGAAACCATCACCTGGGACATGGTCACCTCCTGGCCGACCAACTTCCCCGCCCTGGGCACAGGCGCCAATGATTTTGCCGAACGCATCGAGACGCTCTCCAATGGCCGCATGCGCGTTCGCGTGCATGGCGCCGGTGAGCTGGTACCGGCAATGGAAGTCTTCGATGCCGTTGCCGCCGGAACCGCCGAGATGGGCCACTCCGCTGCCTACTACTGGCGGGGCAAGGTCGCCGCATCACAGTTCTTCACCGCAGTGCCGTTCGGTATGAACACCACCGAAACCAACGCCTGGCTCTACTATGGTGGCGGCCAGGAGCTGTGGGACGAAGTCTATGCCAAGCACAACCTCAAGCCCTTCCCCGTGGGCAACACCGGTGCGCAGATGGCCGGCTGGTTCAAGGAGGAGATCAACTCGCTAGAGGACATGCAGGGGCTCAAGCTGCGCCTGCCCGGCCTGGCCGGTGAAGCCATGAATGGCATCGGTGTCACCACCGTCAACATGCCGGGCGGTGAGATATTCACCTCCATGCAGACCGGGGTGCTCGACGCCGCCGACTGGGTCGGCCCCTATAACGACATGGCCTTCGGCCTGCACCAGGTCGCCGATTACTACTACACTTCGCCGTGGAACGAGCCTACCGCCGTGCTGGAAGGTACCGTCAACCTGGATGCCTGGAATGCGCTGCCCGACGATCTCAAGGCGGTAGTGACCGAGGCGGCTCGCGCCTCCAACCTGGCGATGATCAGCGAGTTCGCCTATCGCAACGCCCAGGCGCTGGACACCTTGGTCGAGGAGCACGGCGTTCAACTGCGCACCTTCCCCGATGATGTCGTAGAGGCGCTCTACGAGTCCTCTCAGCAGGTCATCCAGAATCAGGTTGAGAACGACCCGGATTCCGCCAAGGTCTACGAGTCCTATCGGGCCTTCCAGAGTCTGGTACGCCCGTTCCACGATGTGGGTGAATTCGACTACCTCAAGACCCGCGATACCCTCCGGGACTGATCGCACAAGGCAGGGTAAGCTGAACAGGGGCGCCATGCGGCGCCCCTGTCATTTTTGGTGTGCCGCCCGGCTCAGCCGCCCTGGTGGACAGCGCGGATCCGTCCCTTG
>SKVX01000052.1 GCA_007129225.1 Halomonas sp. | reverse complement strand
GGCCACAATTTCTACGAGGTCCTGCGCAGCAAGCTGGGCTGGAGCAATCGGCTGGGGGACTGACGTGACGAGAGAGGCTGCAATCGAAGGCTACGATCTCATCGGTGACGTACACGGCTGCGGTGCCACCCTGGGTGCCCTGCTGGAGAAGCTCGGCTACCATCAGCGCGGCGGTGTCTACCGTCACCCGCGACGCCGAGTGATCTTCCTGGGTGACCTGATCGACCGAGGCCCCCGTATCCGCCTGGCGGTGAGCATCGCCCGGCGCATGGTGGAGGAGGGCGAGGCGCATATTGTCATGGGTAACCACGAGTACAATGCCCTGGCCTACTGCCACCGTGCGCCCCGGCGTCTGGGCCGGGAGTGGTTGCGCGAGCACTCTCCGCGACACAATCGCATCATCAAGGAGACTCTGGAACAGTACCGCGACCATCCCTCCGAGTGGGAGGAGGCCTTGGCCTGGTTCCTCGAGATTCCGCTGTTCCTGGAGCTGCCCGATCTGCGGGTGGTTCATGCCTGCTGGGACCAGACCCTGATCGACTCCCTGCGTCAGTCGCACCCGACTGGCCGGATCGACGAAGCCTTTCTGGAGGAGTCGGTGACACCGGGAACCCGGGCGTTCCGGATACTGGATCGGCTGACTCGCGGTACGCATGTGCCGCTGCCGGAAGGTGTCGAGATCCATTCAGGGGACGGCTTTACCCGGCGTAGCTTTCGCGCTCACTTCTGGGCGAGGGAGCCGCGCACCTGGGGCGACGTCATATTCCAACCCGACAATCTGCCGGGGGAGCTGGAATCGCGTGTTCTGACCGAAGAAGAGCGGGCTCGGCTGAGTTACTACGGCCGTGAGGAGCGGCCGCTGTTCATCGGCCACTATTGGTGCGAGGGAATTCCCGCCCTGCCTACGGCCAATATCGCCTGCCTCGACTATAGCGCGGTAAAGTTCGGTCGGCTGGTCGCCTATCGCTGGAGCGGGGAAGCGCGGCTCGACGCCAACCATTTCGTCTGGGTTCGGGTGCCTCAGGAGGAGGCGGCGAGGCCCAGGCCGTGGGAGATAGATTTCGACTGAGCGGAGCTGTTCCGGCAGTTGGTGATGTTATTACAAAGAATAACAACATTTTCTGCCGTACCCCTGAACTTCCTGCCGTCAAGCCCATCAGAGTAAGTGTTCCCTTGAATGATCCCTTGCTCTTATCCGGCGGCCCCCTCCGCCGGATTTTTTCTTTGCGTGGGCACGATTCTCCCGTGCAAGAGATCGTTTCCAGCGCAAACCATTGTGGCGGGCGCCTTTGCGAAGCAGAATTGAACCAGTTATGACTTCAGGGAGTGTTCATGTACCGCATCATGCTGTTTCCCCATGATGCCGAGATCGGAGAGCTGCGCCGAGCGCTTTGGGCCCACCGGATCGGTCACCGCTTCACCGAGGAAGAGGAGGGGCAGGTACTGTGGCTGGCCAATCCGGATCAGCATGAAGCCATGATGCAGCTGCTGTCGCGCTGGCAGCGGGGCGAGCGGCTCGTGACCGAACGGCGTCGAAAGGCGTCGGGTGGCAACTCGCTGGCGGTGCCATTTCGCCAGGCACCGGTCACGGCCACGGCATTGGCGCTCTCCCTGCTGGTATTCGCGCTCATGGGTGTGATGGGCGACATCGTCGTTGCCGCACTGACCATCGTGCCCGTGGGCATCATCAACGGTAGTGTCGTGTTCGGCAGCCTGGGCGATGCCATGGCATCCGGACAGGTATGGCGGCTCCTGTCTCCGGCCTTTCTGCACTTCGGCTGGATGCATCTGATCTTCAACATGCTGTGGCTGTGGTACTTCGGACGTCAGGTCGAGGCCCTGCAGGGCCCTCGGCGCATGCTGCTGATCCTGCTGGTGGCCGGCATCGGCGCCAACCTGGCCCAGTACGCAACGGGTACGGTGCTCTTCGGCGGCATGTCCGGGGTCGACTTCGCCCTGCTGGGTTATGTCTGGCTGATGTCCCGGCGTGCACCGCAGAGCGGCTTCTTCGTGCCTCAGATGCTGGTGGTCTTCATGCTGGGCTGGATGGTCTTCACCATGACCGATGCCGCCTCGGCCGTGGGTTTCGGCAATGTGGCCAACGAGGCGCATCTTGGCGGCCTGGTCGTCGGCCTCGCGCTGGGCTGGTATTATTCCGGACGTGCCCGCCGCTAGGAAACACTGTCTAAATGGCTGCACGGGCGAATCGCTGCGTTGCGCGGTGCTGGTACGCCAGCCCGGTCGGAATCCTCACATATACCCCATATGCTCCGGTTCCTGTGCTCCGTGCGCCTTGCGCTTCATCCCGCTCGCCGATTTATTCAGCGTTTCCCCTAATTCGAGAGTTTGCAATGAGCGATATGACCTTCGAGCGCATGATCCAGCAGATGACCCCGGCCATCTACGATAGCCTCAAGCAGGCGGTGGCCCTGCGCAAATGGCCTGATGGCCGGATGTTGACCCCTGACCAGACCGAACTCTGTCTCGAGGCGGTGATGCGCTACGAGGTGGAGAACAACGTGCCCGAGGCTCAGCGGGTCGGCTACCTGGAGCAGCGCACCTGCGGTAGCGCCAGCTCCGGCGCCGATGTTCCGCCGGAGTTGGCTGGACTGGCCCGGGATGCCACCCGTGACTGAGGAAATACGGCATAAATGGCTGCGCGTGCGAATCGCTTCGTTGCGCGCTGCTCGACATCCTCACCTAGTAACGCATAGGCTCCGGTGTCTGCGCTGCGTGCGCCTTGCTCTTCATCCCGCTCGCCAATCTATGCCGCACTTCCTATGAAAATTATTGAAAAGACAGAAATCAATCCCGCCGTCATTCAGGGCTGCCTGAGCAAGATGGCTATCGTCCCCGGTGAGCAGGGCGAACCGGTACGCTATACCCTGCGCGCCGGCGAGCAGCGTCTCGATCTCAATGCGTGCCTGGGCAAGCCGCTGCGGC
>SKVX01000396.1 GCA_007129225.1 Halomonas sp. | reverse complement strand
GAGCGTGATCTCGAAGCCGAGCCGCTGGACAGCCTGCGCCTGATCTTCGCCTGCTGTCACCCGGCCCTGGCACGACCCGCCCAGGTAGCGCTGACGCTGCACACCCTGGGTGGGCTGCGCACGGAGGAGATCGCCCGGGCCTTCATGGTGCCGGTACCGACCCTGGCCCAGCGGCTGGTGCGGGCCAAGGCCAAGATCCGTGATGCCGGCATTCCCTTCGAGGTGCCGGAGGACTCGGACCTGGGTGAGCGACTGGAGTCGGTGCTGGCGGTGATATACCTGATCTTCAACGAAGGCTACGCGGCCAGTTTTGGCGATGACTGGGTGCGTGCCGATCTCTGCGCCGAGGCGATCCGCCTGGGGCGGATGCTGGTGCAGCTGCTGCCGGCGGAGCGCGAGGTGCGCGGCCTGCTGGCGCTGATGCTGCTGCACCATGCCCGCCGCGATGCGCGTACCGACGAGGCGGGGGATATCGTGCTCTTGGAGGATCAAGATCGCGGCAGCTGGCACGCCAGCGAGATCGAGGAGGGGAGTGCCCATGTCCAGATAGCGCTGCGTGGCGGCGTCCTCGGCAGCTATGCGGTGCAGGCCGCCATCGCGGCGCTGCATGCCGAGGCGGCAACTCCTGAAGACACCGACTGGCGGCGTATCGCCGCGCTCTACAGCCTGCTGTATGCCATCCAGCCCACGCCCGTGGTGGCGCTCAATCGGGCCGTGGCGATCGCCATGGCCGATGGGCTGGAGGTCGGCTTGGCGCTGCTCGAGAAGATTCATCTGCCCGGTTACCACCTGCTGCCGGCCACCCGTGCCGAACTGCTGCGCCGGCTTGGGCGCCACGGCGAGGCGGTGGATCACTATCGACAGGCGCTGGAGCTGGTGACCCAGGGGGCCGAGCGGCGTTTCCTCGAGCGCCGACTGCAAGAGGTGACAGGGCAGCCATCTGCTGTCGATCTTGCGTCCGCTGGTTCGAAAGAAGCATGAGGTCCTTCTACCTTCATCCATCAGGAGAGAGTCCCATGAGCTACGTCGATGGTTTTGTACTGCCGGTTCCCGAAGGGAAGATCGATGCCTATCTGGAGATGGCCCGGCTGGCCGGGGAGGTCTGGCGCGACCACGGCGCGCTGGAGTACGTGGAGTGCCTGGCCGATGACGTCAAGCCGGGAGAGCACACCTCCTTCCCCCAGAGCGTCAAGCTGGAGCCGGGAGAGACGGTGATCTTCTCCTGGATCCTTTACGCCTCCCGGGAGGAGCGCGATCGCATCAACTCCAAGGTGATGGAGGACCCTCGTATGGCGGACATGATGGATCCCGCCAATCACCCGTTCGATGGCAAGCGCATGATATGGGGCGGCTTCACGGAAATATTGCGACTTCCTTGAGCCTGACCCGGAACCGCCATGCCTGTAGCCGCCATTTCTGGAGCCGCTATCTCTGGAGCCGCTATCTCTGGAGCAAAGGTGGAAGGCGTAACCGGTGGAAATGTCACCGGGGGTCACTCCTCGTCTCTTAGATGCTGGCGGGCCTCCTGGGCGCTCTCGTAGATATGCGGTGCCACGGCGCGCGCCTCCAGGGCATGGCCGAGCTTCCTGCGCATGAAGCTGCTGGTGGTATAGCGGGTGACCCGATGATAGAAGCGGTGCTCGAGGTCGCTGACCATGGCCGAGTACTCGGCGAGCAGGGATTCGTCGATACGGAAGTGGTCATAGTTGACGACGGCATACACCTTTCGGCCTAGTGGCGCCAGGCAGGCTTCCACGGTATCGCGGATCGTGGCGATATCTTCCCGAGAGGCGATCTTGAGGTTCTCGAAGTTGATGAACAGCACGTCGGCGGCCTCGTCGAAGTGGAAGCGTTGCGCCAAGGGTAGCTCCAGCAGCAGCTCCCGAAGTCCCATGGGGGCGGTGCGGAAGATACGTTCATCCATCACCCTGGGTGGCGTGGGCATCAGCGGCTTGAAATCCATCAGGGCCAGGATGTCACGTTCCAGGTCGACGCCTGGAGCGATCTCGATCAACTGAATGCCCTCCGTGGTGAGTTCGAAGACACAGCGTTCGGTGACGTAGCGCACCGGCTTGCCGTCCGCTGCGGCAAGCCGGCCGCTGAAGGTGCGATGCTCCACCTCAGTGACGAACTTGTGCATGCCGCCCTCGGGAAGCCGCAGCGTGCCGTCGATGATGGCGAGTGCGTCCTTAGTGGCCACGAAGGTGCCCATGAACACCACCTTGCGGGCATTCTGGCTGATGTTGATGAAGCCTCCGGCGCCGGCAAGACGAGTACCGAACTTCGAGACATTGACGTTGCCGGTGGCATCGACCTGGGCCATGCCCAGGAAGGCAATATCCAGGCCACCGCCGTCATAGAAGTCGAACTGGGACGGCTGGTCGATGATCGCCTGGGTATTGAGCGCGGCGCCGAAGTTGAGTCCGCCGGCGGGCAGGCCGCCGATCACGCCGGGTTCGGCGGTGAGGGTCAGCAGCTCCAGGATGCGCTCTTCGCTGGCCACCGAGCTGATGCCCTCGGGCATGCCGATGCCCAGGTTCACCACGCTGTTGGGAATCAGCTCGAAGGCCGCTCGCCGTGCGATGATCTTTCGGGCAGAGAGCGCAAGCGTTTCGGGAACGGCCATGGGGGCCTTGATTTCGCCTGAAAAGGCCGGGTTGTACGCGGTACTGAAGGTTTGCCAGTGATGTTCCGGCTCATCGCAGATCACGATGCAGTCCACCAGGATGCCGGGAATACGTACGTCCTTGGGGTGCAGGGTGCCGCGCTCGGCGACTCTCTCCACCTGGACGATGACCACGCCCCCCGAGTTGCGCACCGCCGTGGCGATGGCCAGCGACTCCAGCACCAGGGCCTCGCGCTCCATGGTCACGTTGCCCAGGGTATCGGCGGTCGTGCCGCGCAGCAGTGCGACCTGCAGCGGCAGGGCCGGATAGAAAAGGTACTCCT